>DNKW01000081.1:0-1916 GCA_003488655.1 Candidatus Altimarinota bacterium
TACCATCGGATGAAAGGGGATTCGACTCTCTGGGTTCCGGGAACGGATCACGCAGGTATTGCCACGCAGGCTCGTGTCGAGAAGATGCTCGCAGGACTCGGAAAGAATCGCACCGAGATGGGGCGAGAAGTATTTCTCGAGGAAGTATGGAAATGGAAGGACAAATATGCAACGAATATCAACAACCAGGTTCGAGAGATGGGAGCATCATGCGATTGGACGCATGAACGATTCACTCTCGATGAAGGACTCTCGAAGAATGTCGGGTATACTTTCGTGGATCTCTATAATAAAGGGCTCTTATATCGTGGAGAATATATGGTGAATTATTCTCCTGCACTTGGTTCGGTAATATCGGATATCGAGGTGGATTACAAGGAAGAAGAAGCGAAGCTCTATTATATCACGTATTTCGTATCGGGTTCCGATAACGAGCTTATTCTCGCGACGACTCGTCCGGAGACACTCCTTGCTGATCAGGCGGTGGCAGTACATCCGAAAGATAAGCGTTTCAAGAAGCTCATCGGACGCAAAGTCATTCTTCCGATTGTGAATAAAGAGATCGAGATTATCGGGGATGAGATGGTGGATATGAATTTTGGAACGGGAGTTGTGAAAATTACCCCTGCTCATGATCCAGCGGACTTCGAAACGGGAAAACGACATGGACTCCGACTCGACTATAAAGTGATCGATAAGAATGGCTTTATGACCGAGGAGGCGGGTATTTTTGCCGGACAGGATGTTCTGACAGCTCGAGAGAATATCGTCGAACTTCTCAAATCCAAAGGGAATCTCGTGAAGGTAGAACCCTATACTCACAAGGTGGGGTATTGCTCTCGTGGAGGTTGTCGAGTTGAGAGTATCGTATCCACTCAATGGTTCGTGAAGTCGTCGGAACTTGCCAAGAAAGTAATTACTGGGTACAAGAAAGGGGAGTTTGAAATCGTCCCTGAGCGTTTTGAGAAGACTTTCGAGGATTGGATTTATAATCTTCGAGATTGGTGTGTATCCCGTCAGCTCTGGTGGGGGCACCAGATTCCTGCGTATTATGATGTGAAAACACAGGAACTTCTCACTGTTTCCCTCGATGAAGAAGCAGTATTTGCCAAATATGGAAAGGAAAATGTGTACCGAGATGCGGATGTACTTGATACTTGGTTCTCTTCGGCACTTTGGCCATTCTCTGTTCTTGACTGGACTCCGGAGAATCCATGAGAACTTTTTAAGAAATTTTACCCTGCTCAGGTGCTTGAAACCGGATATGATATACTATTTTTCTGGGTCATCCGTATGCTCCTGATGGGGTACGAATATACCGGTCAGACCCCATTCAAGACCATATATCTTCATGGGCTCATCTTGACTGAGGATGGGAAGAAGATGAGTAAATCGGTCGGAAATGTCATCGATCCGTTGGATGTCATTGAACAGTATTCTACCGATGCTCTCCGCCTTACTTGTTCCATCGGAAATACTCCGGGGAATAATCTGAGCTTCTCTCTGAGAGATGTGGAAAACAACAGTGTATTTCTCAATAAAATCTGGAATGTCGTGCGATTTGTGCACGCCAATATCGGCGAAGTGACCGATGATTATAGCCTACTTCGGGCGAAGATGGAGAATAACTGGACGAGCTTTCTTCCTCATGAGCAGTGGATACTTTCTCGTCTGAAAAGCACGATTGACAATGTAACCAATGGCATGGAACGCTTCAACTTCTCTGATGCTTGACAGGATCTCGTTGCTTTTACCCGAGACGAATTCGCGGATTTCTTCATAGAAGAATATAAACTCACCAAAACAACGACCGAAAATGGTCGAGATGTACTGGCTTTTACGCTCCTCTCGCTTTTGAAGCTCTGGCATCCATATATTCCTTTTGCGACAGAAGAACTCTATGGTATCGTAACAAA
>DNKW01000081.1:2058-2727 GCA_003488655.1 Candidatus Altimarinota bacterium
GAGTGGGCGAGTCTGAGTATCGTCAGAAATAAGAAGATCGAAGCGGATACTCTCGTGCTTTTCGAAGCGATTCGTACGATTCGAAACATCCGGGCTACCAAGGGGGTAAAACCCGGGGAACTCGTAGATATGGCTATTCTTGCACCGAAGAAATCACTCGATATCTTGAAAGAAAATGAGATTATTTTTCTTGGACTTGCAAAAATAAAAGAAATGATTATAACTAAGAATAAGTTGGATGACCCGTCCATTGCGTACGCAGTTACGGGAGATATCGAGCTCTTCATAACCATTCCGGTCAATGAGGCGAATACCGAAGAAGAAAAAAAGCGCCTCAAAGAACAGATAGAGAACCGAAAAGAGTATCTCCGAGCTCAGGATCTGAAGCTCCTCAATGCGGATTTTGTTCGTAATGCTCCGGAAAAGATTGTCCGGATAGAACAGGATAAGCGGGCTCAAGCGGCCGATCAGCTCAAGAAATTGGAGGAAAAATTCAACAGTCTTATTTAATTATATTTTCATAGTATGAAATTACAGGAATTTTCTTCTTTGGAAGATATAAAAATGAGAGAACGTATAATCTCTTGGTTTGCAGGAACAGAAAGAGCCATTGAAAAACCAGAAAATATCATAAATCCAGTACGGGTAGGGAATATGATAACATTTCAG
>DNKW01000081.1:2948-5429 GCA_003488655.1 Candidatus Altimarinota bacterium
TGAAATGGTCGCTCAATAAACACTTTATACTATTGTTTTCTATCTAAAACTATGAAAGATGGTTTTATCTCATTTCTTACCTGAGAGGATGTTGATTCTTTTTCTGTAAAAGATCGTGTCAAATCTCTTACTCCAGAGGACATTGCTCTCATAACCACTCATACAAAGGATATTATCCATACCTGGATCTGTCGTTATATCGAGATGTATGATCCAGGATATACTTTCGATGAAATAGTGGGAAGTATAAAAATCACATATGTATCCGATGGGTTTGTAAAATTCAAGATTTTCGATCCTCATAATCGGATATATGAGAATTTCGAAATTCCCAGAAGCTTTCTTGAGGATATTAAGGAAGAGACCAGGCGTCTCGTAGGAAAAGTACTTTATAAAAATAGCTCTCCTGAGGCTACGATCACTTGTCTTACTCCTCAAATATATGGAATTATAAAATCCTGGATTCCAGATATTAATCCGAAGAAAATCATAGGGGTCAATACTCTTTCCCGAGTCAAGAATGGCTTGCGATTTGACTATCTAAAGGTATATTTTCGTGCGGAAAATGGGAACATAAACGATGAATATATTCCACATATTTTCAAATGAGAGTTTTACGCGACGCAATATTATTTGGGGCGTATGTTGTTGATAGATCGAGAAAATATTCTCTATCGTTTGACATGAAAATGAAAAAAATAATCCCGAACTCGGGATTATTTTTTTAAAGTATTGCCATAAGTATTTCCTCGTAGAGAATCTCTTTCATATCAATATTCCCTTTCTCTATAAATTTTATATCATCGGGAGCGATAGGGTCATAGAGTTCCTTGAAAGTTCGCGGAACATTGGATAGGGAAATGGTATGGGTATTTCCTTCGTATTGCACTTCTGTTTGAAGCGATTCGAATACCACTTCCACCCCATCGTCGAGGGCGATGAGCTTTACCGTGAAATCGAGCGGACTCGTGAAAGTGATATCCGGATAATATCCCGGAATTACCTCACCCTCAAAAGCGAGTTCCCGAGAATCTCCCGGATAGCTCGCGAGAAGATCGGAGACATTGAGTTGAAACATAAAAAGAGAAATTTCAGAATCTCTTGAAAAATGATGAAATTCTTGTGAAAACTGCGTACCGGAGTGAGCCGTACGGCTGTACGGAGAACAAGGAAACGTAAAGTTTGAGCACGAAGTTCGCATTTTACATGAGATTCCCATTAATTAAAAAATCGAATCTTGTCAGCACTCGGGTGACTCTTGAGCTTCTCAAGAGTCTTGGCTTCGATCTGACGAACACGTTCTCGGGTTACTCAGAATTCCTTTCCTACTTCCTCAAGCGTATGGATCTCTCCTCCGTCGAGCCCGAATCGCATAATGACGATCTTGCGTTCGCGGGGAGTAAGGAAATCGAGCATCTCATAGAGATTTTCTTTCAGAAGCGTCAAATTGGCTGCCTTGTCGGGTGTCAAATATTTATCGTCTTCCACGAAGTCTCCGAGAGTGGTGTCCTCTTCTCCTCCAACCGGGGAATCGAGTGAGAGAATATCTTGGGAGATACGCATGATCTGACGTACCTTACGGATGTCCATGTCAAGCTCAAGCGCAAGTTCCTCCATGAGGGGTTCTCGGGCGAGCTCCTGAGTGAGTCGACGGAAAGTGTGAGTGAAACGATTGATAGTTTCTACCATATGAACCGGAACACGAATAGTTCTGGCCTGGTCGGCAATCGCACGAGTTACTCCCTGGCGAATCCACCAAGTTGCATATGTCGAGAATTTGAATCCTTTTTCTGGGTCGAATTTATCGACGGCACGAAAGAGTCCGACATTCCCTTCCTGGATGAGGTCGAGGAGTCCGAGTCCACGACCCATGTATTTTTTCGCGATGGAGACGACGAGACGGAGATTGGCTTCGGCGAGCTTCTTGCGAGCGTCTTGGGATCCTTTCTTAATGAGACGTCCGAGACGCACTTCCTCTTCGGCATCGATCAAGTGAAATCGTCCGATTTCGTTCAAATACATGCGAATAGAGTCGTCGGAAATGTCTGATAAATCAATCTCCTGAGCTTTTTCTTCGCTCGTATGACCTGGCTTGAACATCTCATCTTTATCGAAACTATCAACAATCTCTATGTTGAGTTTCATGAGACGAGTATATATCTCATCGAGTTTATCAACATCATCCTCCGCATGAGGCATGGCAGCAAGAAGCTCATCGTAGGTAATCTTTCCTTCCACTTTCCCTTTTTTTATGAGAAGTTGGAGGTTTTCTGACAGTCCTTCAAGAAGCTCTGCGGGCACGGAGATATCGATAAATTTTTGAAGACCTTTTCCGATACGTCTTTTATCGGCACTTCGTTCAATCGGCACTTTTTTGAGTCAGCGTTCCCGTTTTTTTCTTCCAGTTCCTTCACCACCCTCTTCATCCTCGTCACCATCTTCCTCATCCTCGTCTTCAAAGTCTGAAAGATCCTCTTCAAA
>DNKW01000081.1:5642-10367 GCA_003488655.1 Candidatus Altimarinota bacterium
GAAGGCGCGTCTTTGGCGAGGATGGCTTTTTCCCGGATTTTCCCGAGATCGAAAATATCATCGGAACCGACGATAGCATCGAGATCAACTTCCTCTACATGACTTGTATCTTTTCTAGAATCCTTTTTTGACATAGGGTTAAGTAAAAATATTAAATATCTTCCAGAATCTTTTATTTTATCCGCGATTTACTTTGATACCCATATTTTTCGCTTTTTCTTGAAGTTCTCGATGTCTCGTCATATATTCATTACTATTGGGGTCGATATCAGTAAGAAGATTCTTTTTTTCTTGTTCAAAACATACCTTATTGAGGTAATTGACGAGTTCTATGAACTTTAGAGCAATAGTATCTTGAGAAAGAAGGGTATTTTCCTCTTCGATAGAGAACTCTATCGCAGCAAGACGATCCCAATCTATTCCTTCATGTTTTTCGGAAGCATCCTTTCTTTCGAGGACATTTTTAATTACGAAAAAAGAGGGAATAAACATTCCATCTTGGATAGTATACTGAAATTTCTCTAAAAACAAGTTAAAAAAGCCATAAAGTCCGATATATCCGGCGATGAGCTCGGTTACTTCAAAACCATCCTTCTTTTTTACCTCCTCGATAACACGTTTTTCCCGAAAGCTCTTGAGCTCGCTGTAGAGTACATCGGTACTCAGATTCAGTATCTTTCCAATCTCCCGGATATACGCGTCTATCTCAATAGGATTCCTGATATGTTTGAGCATCTTTTTCAGTTCTTCCCAGATGGCTTTCTTCCCGGTCATTTCCGCTATATCGTACTTTTTTGCTCATTCTTTTATATAGAATGCTATAGGCGTCAGCGCTTTTCTGGTTTCTCCTCGGAAATCCCCTCCAGATTTTATAAACTCATCAGGATCTTTTGCATCGGGGAGGGAGATAATATAGATATCGAGATCTTCGTTGTAGAGATTCTCGAGACTTTTGAACGTCGCCTCTATTCCTGCTTTGTCTCCGTCAAGACAAAGATAGAGTTTCTTGGTGAAGCGTTTGATGAGAGCGATGTGTTCTTTTGTCAGAGCGGTTCCGCTGATGCCGACAGTATTGGTGATACCCGCCTGGTGAAGCGCGACCGTATCCATTTGTCCTTCGACGATGATAGCGCTCTGCTCTTTCGCAATCGTGCTTTTTGCGAGATGAAATCCGTAGAGTATGGCACTTTTATTGAAGATATCGGAAACGGGGGAGTTGAGGTATTTCGGTTCTCATTGACCCGTGATACGTCCAGTGAAAGCAACGGTATGTCCGGCGAAGTTCGCGATAGGGAAGATGATGCGTCCATAAAACTTATCCCGTCCCGGTCCGACAAAGATTCCGGAATCGATAATTCCTTGTTCGGTGAATCCTTTCTCCTTGAGACGGGCGAAAAGCTCCCGCGGATTTCCGGAGTATCCGAGTTTGAACCGATCGATTGTTTCTTGCGATATTCCTCGATTGAGGAGATAATTGAGTTTCTCTATATTCTCCTCTCGACAAATCTCTTCGTGATAGAAATCGGTGGCAATTCGGTACATATCGTAGACATCGCCTGTTTTTTCTCCACGTTCTTTATAATAATCGGTCTTGAGTTCGACTCCTGCCTCTTTTGCGAGAATATGGAGAGCTTCGGAGAATTCTATCTTTTCGATTTCCATGAGGAATCGAATCGGACCCCCTCCATGATGACACGAAAAACAATAGGCCAAGTTCTTGACGGGGGAGATGACAAAAGATGCGGTTTTCTCGCTATGAAAAGGGCAAAGAGCCTTATAATTGACCCCTGCTTTTTTCATCTGGATGTACCGTCCCGCGAGCTCGACGATATTGATTTTGGATTCTATTTCTTGTGAGATGGACATGAAAGAATCGTACAGTAGTGGATATTTTTCTGGATTATATGAAAATTTTGCAAAAATACAACCGCTTATTTTAATTTAAATTGTCGAGCATTGAGATAATATTCCTTCCTCCCTCGAACACCCGATTTTCTATCACTCCATACCCGCTCTCTTGAAAAAGTTCTCCCAATTCTTCGAGAGTGAATCAATGATAGTATCGTTCATGAGTTCCAATTTTAATCCCAAAATCCCCGTTTCATTTATAGGATTTTTCGTATTTTTTGAAAAGCTCATCTCCGAGGAGATTCCAGTTCGTCATCATAATTACTCCACCAGGTGCGAGAAATTTTTTCGCTTTCAAAAGCACCTCTTTTCGTTCTTGTACTGTTTGTAGATGATGGAATGATGCAATAAGGACAATGAATTGATAGGAATTTCTGAAAAACTCGTTCTTCGAGCTTAAATCTCCGCTTCCTCATTCTCCGTACTGACTTCGTACGGTTCACTCCGGTTCTCGATTTGCACTCGAATTACTTCGTTTTTGAGAAATTCCTGAGTCCAGTAATCATTCTAAATGATTCATATCAAGTACTTTAAAATCCTGATTGGAATGAAGTTTCCGAGCCTCGTCTATCATGCCTGAGGATTCATCGATTCCAAGGTAAGAATAGGGAAATCCGGATGTTTCGAGGGTTTCCAAAAATCTTCCATTCCCGCACCCGATATCGAGGATGGAGATTTTTTCACTAGAGGAGTATTTTTTTATGTATTTCATAAAATACTCAATCTCATTCCAGCGGAGATTTTTTCTCGACTCTGAGAATGTAGAAGCAAAAGCGTCGTAGGACATATTTTATAACTTCGTAATTTTTAAAATCGTATCGAATCCCCGTTGTATATTGGTAATGGTGGGAGTAATGCCACAATGTTCCGAAGAAGCGCATGTTCCATGAGAACATACCGCAATACTCAAGTCTTCTCAGACTGCGGAAAGAATATCGTACACGGAGATATCTTTTTTTATAAGCTCGACTCATCCGTATCGTCCCTTGTGAGAGGTAATGATACCTGCTTTCTCGAGTTTATTCGTGATTTTTCGGAGAAATGGCTCTTTGATAGCGAGCTTCTCACTTACGATGCTTATCGTATGAGTTCAGGGATTATGCGTGAGATATTTTACCAAGAGAAGAGCATACTCCCCAGAGGAAGAGATTTTGAACATGGAAAAAGAGTTACGAGAAGTATTTCTTGAGCACATTCGGATTCTTATTCCACTTGGACATAGTTTTAACTCGGAGGAGTATATAGACTTTCTTCTCGAGAATCTTTTCGAGCTCGATTCGAGCGAGTTTTCCGATATTTTGGAGGACGGCTCAGTCTTTTCCGATGAGGATATTCTTCTGGGAATCCTTGGCGACATAGAGCATGACGAGGGCTTTTATCATCCCATTTTCTTCGGTCAGATCATCCACATCCACGAGGATATCGTAGGGGAGTTCCTCGCCGAGATTTTGGAAAATCTTCTCTCGGATAATCTCTCGGATACGGGTTTCCATATCTTGGTCGGTATAGTAGTCCTCGTCATAAAAGAGCGGTCCGGTCGGGAGGGATTTTTTGATGGTAGAAAGGAGCTCCTTGAAACCGTTTTTACTCCGAGAAGATATGCTTATGGCATCTTTTCGTGCTTCGGTTGCATGTTTCAGATCGCACTTGGAATAGACGAGTATCACTGGTTTTTTTACTCATTTCAACAGTTCACTAATCTTTTCCTCTTCTTGTCCGCGTTGTCGGGAGATATCGATGAATCGCACGATAATGTCCGCATCATTGAGAGCGGTTGCCGCCTGATTATTAATGATGATGTTCAATTCTTCTTTGGATTCATGGATTCCAGGTGTATCGAAGAAGATAACCTGAGAATCCTCGTCGTTATAGATCCCTCGAATGGTTTTCTGGGTGGTTTGGGGTTTCGGCGAAACCGCACTGACTTTCTCGTCAATGAGAGCGTTGATAAAGGTGGATTTTCCAGAATTTGGTCGTCCGATGAGGGCAACGTACCCGACTTTTTTATGCACGAGCGGTTTTATAAACTGAGAGATGTCGATTTCTGTGGTCATGGATGATGGAAATGGAGGAGATAATTTTATATTATGTCAGAATATATCTTTTCTCTCTTCCTACGGAACTCGCCTTTTAGTGATGGCTCAGACAGCGATAGCGGTCCTCGGTGGCGCTCGAAAAATATATGCTGACATTATAAATAATATGAGCAGTATAGGGAATATGAGGAAATATCAAAATTTATCCTCCGAGAACTTGTAATATCTCCTCGAGACTTACTTCTCCAAGTACGAGTTTTATAAGTGCATCATCCTTGATAGTAATCATTCCATCTCCGATGGCCTGAATCTCAAGCTGTGTTTTGGAAGCGTGTGCGAGAACCATTTTCTCGATTCCCTCCGTCATTTCGAGTATCTCGAAGAAACCGGTTCGCCCCTTGTGTCCCTTGTGATTACATTTTTCACAACCACCTTCCAGTGCATGATAGAACATAAGATCATCCGGTTCGCTTACGTATTTCCCGATGCGTGAAAGTACTTTTGTTTTTGTAATATCATCGGGTTTATAAGCAACCTTGCAATGAGAACAGAGTTTACGAGCGAGACGCTGTGAGATAATGAGTCGGAGACTCGAGGTGATGAGTAGAGGATCAATCCCGAGATTTATGAGACGTTGAAGAGTATTGACGGTGGAATTCGCATGAATCGTCGAAAATACGAGATGCCCAGTAATGGAGGCTTCAACCGCGAGACGAGCAGTTTCCGCATCCCGGATCTCTCCCACCATGATAATGTCTGGATCTTGTCGCAAGAGACTCCG
>DNKW01000072.1 GCA_003488655.1 Candidatus Altimarinota bacterium
ATCCTTCGGCGTATGTCCCTCCGAAAGAAGAGAATGGCATTATACAGAGGGGAAGGAATTTGCAAAATCTTTATTTATAAAAAAATTTGCAAAAAAAAGAAAAATTCCTATAACTATGTCGCACGGATTTCGTGTGTATACAAAAAGGGGGAATCATCATGGCAGGAAGGAATAGAAGTATACCAATACACATCAATAATCAGCCGGCGACGCAAAACAACCTTATCTGCGGGAAAGATCAAACTGCCCAAGTAAGTCGTGGCCCGGGTGGGAAAATAACCTGCTCTAATAAAGCATGGTGCTCCAGCTGTCCTCATCGGTAAAATAAACCGAAGGACTAAAATTCTAAAGACCGTCTTCTGGCGGTCTTTTTCTTTATCTTGTCCCTTCGTCCATCGCGACATTCGAGAGTCTATCAGCTTCCCCGTTATGCTCGCGACGGATATGAATATGCTGTATTCTCCCGCACCAAGCTTCCAGTAAATCCTGGATCTCCCGGAAGATGATTTTGAGTTCGGGATTCTTGATTTTAAAATTACCGGAAAGCTGTTCTACAACGAGCTTACTGTCCATCCGAAGCTCTATCTCGGTAGCTCCGAGCTCTATCCCCCGACGAATCCCATGAAGCGCTCCCTGATACTCCGCCTGATTATTCGTCGCAATCCCGAGGTACTTGTGCCGTCGTTCGAGCGGTTTCCCATTTTCATCCGTAATAAAAACTCCGATTCCCGCAGGACCCGGATTATTGCGCGCTCCGCCGTCGGTGTAGATTTTTAGTTTCACTTGCGATTTATGATAAGATTAACTGTTTTTCTAAACATTTCTTTAAATTCCTGAATCGATTTTTTCGGATTGGTTAAGGGGTTAAAAAAAAATCTCTGTGCGTGATGTGATATATTTTCTGACTGAATTCATAAAAAATATTTAAAAAAGTAAACTATTCCTCCATGTTCTTCACTTCTTATATTTCTAATCCATAAATTGAAAATCAAATGCTTTCACTCAGAGAAAGTCCTTTAATTCATCGAGTGCTTCTTTTTTAGAATCGAAAATCTTGACGAATTCCCCGAAACCAACAAGATCGAATGTATCGTTGATGATCGGATTCCCTACGATTACCATCTTTCCCCCATTTTCCTCGATATCAGCATAAAGCTCGGAAATATTTCCGATAAACCCCGAGTTGATATATTCTACAGCAGAGAGATCAAACAAGAGAGTAATTTTCTTGAGAGTACCTATCAATCTGTATGCCTTTGAGAAATTCTCTGCGATTTCCGTTTGATTTATCTCTCATTCAAAAGTCAGAGAAGAGATTGGGCCGTCTTTTTTGTAACTTATCGCTATTCCTGTAGTCATAATCGTATAGTTAAAAAATAACTATTCTTTCATACTCTCCACTCCCGATACGATTTCCGAAACCTCTTTGGTGATACTTGCCTGACGCGCTTTGTTGTAACTCAAGGTCAGTGCGGAAACCTTCTTGGTCGCAGAGTCCTTCGCGTTCTTCATAGCAACCATACGACTTGAGTGTTCCGATGCTTTCGATTCGAGGAGGATCTCATAGAGAAGCATACTCAAAATCATCGGGATAACCTCGTTAGCGATGGTTTCCGTATCGGGTTCGATATTGTATTTTACCGATTCTTCCACGGTTTTTACCTCCTGCCCGGCAATCTCGGTCAAAAATTCCACGATATCAGTGCGATCAAGCGGGAGAAATTGCTTCACGACAGCCTTTTGATTGATGGCGGAGATATAATAGCTATGGACGATTTTTACCGCATCGTAATTGAGTTTCTCATGCGATTGTTTCATGAAAAACTCTCGAAGCATGGAACTTATGGGTTTTACATCTCCAATTTCAATCGCATCTTTCATGGCATCCGAGAAATCCGCCACGAGATTTCCTCCAGTTCGGAGGATGAATTCGCGAGCCTTTTTCCCGATAGTGATGTAGTCAAGGGTTGTTCCCGGATGCGTCTTTCGATATTCGGCAACTTTTTTGAAGGTATTCACATTATACCCTCCGCAGAGTCCTTTGTTGGACGATATGACCACGAGGAGTTCCCGATCGGTTGTATACTTGTGTCCTCCGATGGATGGAATATCTGCAAGGGATTCGCTCACATTGGCGAATATCCGAAGCGCTGCTATCGCAAAAGGACGACTCGAAAGGACTCATTCCTGAGCCTTTTTCATCTTGACGGTCGAGATCAGTTCCATCGCACGAGTGATTTTCTTCGTGTTCGTAACGGACTTGATTCGAGCCTTGATTTCTTTTCCGGAAGCCATAGATTATAATTGACAGATTAATACATCTTCTTCACTCCTGCGATAACCTCATTGAGGCTCGCTTTCGTTTCGTCATTCAAATCTTTCGATTCGAGAACGGTTTTGAGAATCGTTCCCTCTTCTTCAAGTGCGGTGTAGAGGTCTTTTTCAAACTTCTTGATATCTCCGACTGCAACACTGTCGAGATACCCGTTGGTTCCCGCATAGATGATACAGGTCTGTTTCTGGAACGGAACCGGAGAATAGACATCCTGCTTGAGGATTTCCACCATTCGTTTTCCTCGTTCGAGAGCGTTTCGTGTATCCTCATCGAGATCCGAAGCGAATTGGGAGAATGCTTCGAGTTCTCGGTACTGAGCGAGTGAGAGCTTGAGAGTTCCAGCAACGCGTTTCATCGCTTTGGTTTGAGCAGATCCTCCGACTCGAGAAACGGAAAGTCCCACATTAATCGCTGGCTTGATACCCGCATTGAAGAGATTGGATTCGAGGAATATCTGTCCATCGGTGATGGAGATAACGTTTGTCGGAACGTAGGCAGATACATCTCCTCCTTGTGTTTCGATAATCGGAAGTGCGGTCATGGAACCGGCTCCGAGTGCGTCACTGAGTTTCGCAGAACGCTCGAGAAGACGGGAGTGGAGGTAGAATACATCTCCCGGATACGCTTCTCGTCCCGGCGGACGACGAAGAAGGAGGGCCATTTCACGGTAGGCATTCGCATGTTTCGTGAGGTCATCATAGATAATGAGTGCGTGTTGTCCGTTGAGCATGAAGTACTCTCCGACCGCACATCCGGAGTACGGAGCGAGCCATTGCATCGCAGCGGGGCTGGATGCTCCGGCAACCACGATGGTCGTGTATTCCATAGCACCAGAACGGCGAAGTTCCTCGGCAATCGCAACTACTTTACTATCTTTCTGTCCGATAGCGACATAGATACACTTCACATCCTGTCCCTTTTGATTGAGGATCGTGTCGATGGCGATTTGAGTCTTTCCTGTCTGACGATCCCCGATGATGAGTTCCCGTTGTCCTCGTCCGATCGGTACGAGCGCATCGATTGCCTTGATACCGGTCGCCATAGGCTC
>DNKW01000064.1 GCA_003488655.1 Candidatus Altimarinota bacterium
GAGCAGGGGTTTGTGGCAACGGGGCCGTTTGCTCGTGATGAGGTGGGGGTCTACCGAAATATCTCGACTAAAGGACTTTCCACCACCTTTCCGTTCACTTCCAATTCCCTTTCTCAGGATGATGGGATTCTCTATGGTATCAATACCCACAATAACTCGCTCATCATATTCGACCGATTCCGTACGGAAAATGCCAATATGGTGGTGTTCGCGAAATCCGGATGAGGAAAATCTTTCGCCGTGAAACTCGAAATATTGCGATCGCTCATGCTCGGGACCGATGTGATCGTCCTCGATCCGGAAAACGAATACAAAACTCTCGTGGATACGGTCGGGGGAACGTATGTGAATATCAATCTCAATTCCAACGAGCGGATCAATCCGTTCGACCTCCCGAGAGCTCTCAAAGACACGGAAACGAAATCAGGAGATCTTCTTCGCGGTGCGGTCATAAATCTTCTCGGACTTATGAATCTCATGCTCGGAAAATGTACCCCATCCGAGTCGTCGATCCTCGAGAAGGCTATTATCACGACGTATTCTCTCAAAGGGATTACTATGACGGATGACGATATCAGTGGAAAAGAAGTTCCTATCATGAAGGATCTCTACTCGGTGCTTGAGACGATGGACGGAGCAAAGGGAATATGCGAACGACTGGAGAAATACGTAACCGGAATATTCTCGGGAGTATTCTCCGAACCGACCAATATTAATCTCACTGACGGACTCGTAGTATTCTCGGTGCGCGATCTCGACGATATCCTTCGTCCGATTGCCATGTATATGCTCCTCGGGTATGTCTGGAACGTCACACGAAGTTCTCTCCGAAAGCGAGTGCTCGTCGTGGATGAGGCATGGAATATCATGCAGCACGAGGATAGTGCAAAATTTCTCTTTGGTCTCGTAAAGCGAGCTCGTAAATACGGGCTTGGAGTCACGACCATCACCCAGGATGTTGAAGACTTTATGTGAAGTCCTGAGGGGAAAGCGATCGTGACGAACTCCTCGATTCAACTTCTCTTGAAACAATCCCCCGCCTCCATCGATGTGCTCCAGAATGTCTTTAAATTGACCGAGCAAGAGAAATATATTCTCCTCAATTCCGCCGTCGGACAAGGACTCTTTTTCGCCGGAACCGAGCATGTCGGAATCCAAGTCCTTGCGAGTTACTTTGAGGAACAGGTGATTACTACAAACCCCAACGCTACTAAATAATAAAAATCTCTTATGAAAACCTTCACCCTCAACACTGAATACATCGAAATGAACAAACTTATGAAGCTCTTGAATCTCACGGAAACCGGCGGACAGGCGAAGATTGCCATATCCCAAGGGCTCGTGAGTGTGAATGGCGTGACAGAACTCCAGCTCCGAAAGAAACTCCGGAAAGGGGATAAGGTGGATTTTGACGGAGTGGAAGTAGAAATTGTTTAAAATAATAAAGAAACTATCATATGCCACTTCGATATACCGAAAAAAATGATCCATCAGGCTTTCTTGCTATACATAGACAGGATATTAATATGGTTTTGTCACAAGCCCCATCCTTGAAGGCTAAAAAGAAACTTGTTCATATATTGAAGGGTACAATAGATAGAATGATCGATATTGATTGGGAATTACAAGATTTGGAGTATGAACTATTTCGAGAACAATATGAAGCATGGGATCCAAGCATTCCAAATTGGTTGAATAATACATATCCTGAATGGTATCTTTTTTTCCGAGACAATATTATTTCCCGGATTTTTGCAGTAATAAGCGTAGATAATATGGCCAATGAAGCTATTGCTAAGGATATGTGTTTACTTGATGAACATAATGAGAGACAGAGGAAGGATGAGGAACTTAATAGATTTGAAGAGGAGCTTAGAATGACAGATGAAATTAAGTAAGAGGAATCTTATAAGAGTCTTGTAACAAAAAATCCTCCGGAATTTCGGAGGATTTTTTATATATTACACTCGTATCTTCTTAATTACTTCCCCGTATTTCAGACACTTGTTCGTGATGCATTTTCCCGTGATTCCGGCGAGGAGTGGGAGGATTCCGAGAAGTGCTATCCAGAACCCGACATTCACGGGTTTGGAAGGAACTGTAGTCTCTGTAATTGCTCCGTAATCGAGCGAACCGCTCTGAGTGTTGGCGGGAATCATTTGACCCGTTGGAGCTTTTGTATCGATAAGCCAATCCCCGATTATTATGAGCATAAGTCCGAAACAGATCTGCAAAATACGGACATATTTTCGTTTCGCGATACAGATTCCGGTTACTCCCATAAGGAACGGAACAAGAGCGAAAATAAAAAGTCCATAGACGATGAAGGCTTCATACACTTTCAGTTCCTCCGGAAGGTGAAGTATGATATTTTCGAGATTGAGTCCGAGAATAATGGCGATAAGAAGTCCGAAACCGATTCGTCCGAAAAGGATGGTTCTGTCTTTCGGGCGTTTCTGAAAGAATGCGATGAGCTTGAACATATATATTGGGTGGGGATGGAATTAAAGTGGCTGTATACTATGGAAAATGAGAAAAAAGTAAAGATCTTCCTTCTGACTCGCGAACGGAATTTCATTTCTTGTCCCTATGAAGCCAGTGGTAAATTGGAGGTTTCCAAGGCCACAGGAACATCGAAATGAAATTCCCATTCACTCGCTGTTAGGTTTAGAGTCCCACAACTTCCTTCACTTCCTGCATCTTCGCTTCGATCCTCTCATTCATAATCCGTGCTCCTTCTTGGAGTTTGGCCTCGATAAGCTCGGGATGTTTCTCGAGCGTCGCACGAGCGTCGCGGTAGGGTTTAAGATACTCGGTGAGTATTTCCAAGAGTTCGAGTTTGGCGTGTCCGTACCCGTACCCCGGAGCCAAGTACTTCACCCGAATCGACTCAACTTTGTCAGCGGTGGCGAAGGTTTTAATGAGCGCGAAAACATTGCAGGCATTAGGATCCTTAATATCATCGACCCCCTTGGAATCGGTCACGATCGACATAACTTTTTTCTTCAGTGCCTTGTCGTCATCGAAGATTCCGATGAAGTTG
>DNKW01000019.1 GCA_003488655.1 Candidatus Altimarinota bacterium
TTTACCCTCCTTTCTTTATCTTCTTCAATTCTCCCATAAACAATCTTCCTTCCTTCATATTGAGTACCACAAACGGGAGAACTGTAACGATCACTATTCCGGTAATAAGAGCGAGTCCCTGTACGCGGGATATTCCAACAAAGAGGGGAGTGAGATAATACCAGGAAATCCCTCCGATGACGGTCGTGAGTGCGAGGTTTTTTAGGAAGAATGCGAAATCGAATCCGCTGGAGTACATCCGAGTGGCTTTGTCGGAAAGGTACCAGATGGGTATCCAGGAGAGTCCGACCGCGAGCGCGGAACCGACAACTCCGTAATAGTGGATAAGGATCAAATTCAGTATGATATTGACCACCAATCCGACCCCGAGAATCTTGACCCGTTCCTGTATGCGGCCAACTCCGGCAAGTATCTGGAAATTGATCTGGAGGAGGAAGTTGAGGACGATGAAAAAAGCGGAGTATTGGAGAATAACCCCGGACATAAGGAACTTCTCCCCGAAGAGTATGCTCGCCATCGCGGGACCGAATACGAACATGAACATACCGGTTGCGATCCCGAGCACGGCGAAGTACTTGTAAAAGAGGTTCTTGATAGTGGCAATCTTCGCTTCTGCTCATTTCCCGTGAAGCTCCGAGATAACCGGAAACAGGAACCCGATAATGGGTGTGATAATAATGAACGGAATTGCGATAATACTCAGATAGTTGGTGTAATACCCAGCATCTCGAGTGCCCAAAAGATAGATAATGAGTTGCATATCGACCTGTCCGAGCACCGTCCCGACATTGGCGGCGAGCACTACCCAGAGGGCGTACTTGATGACTTTTCGTATGAGTTCGCGGTCGTAGATAATCTCGGCATCTTTGAGATAGGGGACATAGTAGGAGCGATACATGAAATATGACCCGAATCCGATTCCGACAACGACTCCGCCGATCCATGTCCAAGCGTAGGTTATGAGACTTCCCATGTTCATGAAATACAATCCCATCGTAAAAAAGACGACGAATATCATCCGAAGAAACTCCGTTCCCTTCTGAAGTTTGGTATTCTGAGTGACTCAAAATATAGTACCATTCATACTAAAAAGATTCATTCCCAAGAAAAAGAGGCAAAAAATTTGGATAACGCTGGCTGCTTCCGGTGATCGGAAATAATGTTCTGCGAGGTACCCAGAGGAGAAAAAGAGAATAAGTCCGATAAAGATACTGGTGACAAGTTGAGCGACGAGCGAGTAGGCGACGAGCGATTTAAACCGTGTCCAATCCTTTTGTACGATGAATTTTGGGAGAAAAAAGTTGAGACTCTCGGTGAGACCGAGGTCGTGATACACTCCGAGAAGCATCACGAGACCGATGATTCCGTACAGAAGCCCTATTTCCTCGACCGTGAGATCGGCCGAGAGGATAATCTTCACCACATACCCGAGAGGTCCGACCAGAAATGAGAAGAGATAGAGCCAGAAGCCCTTCCGGATGAATTTTTCTGCGAGCGATTCGGAATGATTGAGCATTTTGGAAAGTTGAATATTATATGGAAAAAATGTCATTCCCTCGAAGGAGGGAATCTTCCTTGTATTCGATGATAATCGTCATCCTGAACTTGTTTCAGTATCTCCCTATTTTTTCTCCTCTTCAAGAATAAAGTGGAAGATTCCGGATCGGAGTCCGGAATGACAATTCTTTTTTCTCCCCTCGCTCCTTTGGGAGAGTGGTAGAGGGTGAGGGCTTATAATTCATACCCGCCACCTTCCTTATCGGATACTATTCGTCCGTCCTTGAAGGTGATGACCCGCTTCTTCAGACGGTTGACGATGCGATCATCATGTGTGGCAATGATAATAGTCTTTCCCTGCTTGTTGAGCTCCAAGAGAAGATCGATAATCTCCTCGGCGTTATGGGGATCGAGATTTCCTGTCGGCTCATCTCATAAAATGATGTTGGGATCGTGGATGAGTGCCCGCGCGATACTGATGCGCTGAGCCTCTCCTCCAGAAAGAGTTTCGACGAAACTCTCCTTCTTATGAAGAAGTCCGACTCGGGAGAGGATTTCCGGAACCTTCTCTGAAATATAGCTATCTTTATATCCACTCACTTCCATGGCAAATGCGACATTTTCACGAACGGTCTTGGATTTTAGGAGTTTATAATCCTGAAATATAACTCCAATGCTTCGGCGATAGGCGAGCAATTCCTTTTCCGTATAGGAATAGACACTTGTATCTCCCGTGACGAAAAATTGTCAGGATTTCGGCTTGAGGTCGCCGATAAGCATCTTGATGAAGCTGGTCTTCCCACTTCCGGATCCGCCGATGAGGAATACGAATTCTCCCGGGTTGATGATGATATTGGCGTCTTTGAGGATGTTTTTATTTCCGTACGCCAGAGTGATATTTTCTATTTTCATGAGAGATGTGTGATTATTAATGCCCATATAATACAGAAAAAGGATATTTTGCAAGCAATGTTTGCGAGATATCTCTTTTTATGATAGTATTGTCTTATTATTTTTTTAAACATCCTTATGTATGTCGACTCAAAAAGAAGGACTTTACATCTTCGAATGACTGACGCAAAAACAGATCGCCTATTTCATTATGATGTCGGAAACGCTTCATTTTAATAAGGGTGCCACGATAATATCCGAAGGAGATGTTTCCGACAATCGTGCGTATCTGATAGAATCCGGAAGTGTAGATATCTACAGACAGGATGTGAATATTACCACGCTCCATGAAGGGGATATTTTCGGGGAAATGGCCCTCATTACGAACGAGCCACGGACTGCTCGGGTCGTAAGCAGTACCGATACGGAAGTACTTGCATTCAATAAGGATGAATTTCTGATGCTCTATAAACAATCCTGACTCTACGAAAATATCAAGGGCAAGATCCTTATGAGAGTAAAAGATAATTTTTATAACGATAAATAATAAAAAACATCTCATCGATGCTCTGCCTAAAAAATCCCGAACGAATTGTTCGGGATTTTTTAGATAAAAGAGGATGTATTTCTACATCCTCTTTTTTTTATTCTTGTGCCCGAAACGACATCATAGTAACATCGTCGATGAATATATCGGATTCGGTAAATTCTTTTATGTCGGTAAATATTTTCTCACAGAGAACCTTGCTCGAATTATCATGGTGTTTTTTCATACTTTCGATAAGCCGATCGATTCCGAATAATTCCTTTTCTTTGTTTTGAGCCTCGGTGATACCGTCGGTAAAGAGGAAAAGAACATCTCATATATTGAGTGTAAAATTCTTAGATGTATCTTTGGCAAACATGCCGGAGAACATACCGACAGCGATACCTCCGGACGCTATAACTTCCACAGTTTCGGAAGCTTTTCTGTATATGAGAAATCGTTCATGTCCCGCTCCCATATAGGAGAAAGTTTTTGTAGAAGGAATATACTTCATGAAGAGCATCGTGATAAACATCTTTTTTGGTATACGTGCTATGACGATGTTGTTGAGTTTCTGTAGGAGGAGATGAACATCTCCGCCCGTTTCGCGATTGAGAGCATATACGAGAGAACTGACAATCGCCATAATGATTCCCGAGATAAGACCGTGACCGGTAACATCCCCGATATATAAGAGATACTCGTCCTTCGACGGAGAAGGGATTATATCATAGAGATCTCCACCTATTTCCGTTGCCGCATATATGACACAATGTGAATCGAGGTGGGGGATATGCGAGCTTTCCACTACGGGGAGGAAGTTATCCTGAATACCTTTCGCGAGCTCAAATTCACGGGATATACGTTGTCATTCGAGCAGTTCTTCCGTATTTTCCTGAAGTTTCTTAAATGACTCTGCCAGTCGAAGTTTTGTATTTTGAAGCTCGGTAATATCCGTTCGTATTGCCATGTACTCAAAGATATCTCCATTTATATCCAAAAGCGGAGAAACAGTCGTTGCGACCCAATGGGAAGATCCGTCTTTTGCACGATTTTTTACGATTCCTCTCCATATTTTTTTTGAGGAAACCGTTTCCCAGAAATCTTTGAACACTTCTTTTGGAGTATCCGGATGCCAAACAAAGTCATGAGGTTTTCCTATGAGTTCCGCTTCGGTATATTGAGTTTTATCACAGAACTGCTTATTGGCATAGATGATCAAACCCTGTAAATCCGTTTTGGAAACGAGACTGCTTTCATCAATGGTGTGTTTATATTGCTCCATGAGACTGATATTGGTTCTCAAATTGAGAAGCATATCTTTGAAGGTTTGTCCCAAGAGGCCAATCTCATCTTTGGAACCGGACGAAGGGGTGATTATATCTTTCATATCGATCATATAATTTCCCGCTCCTATACCTTTCGCCACCCGAGCGAGACGAACAATGGGGTTGGATATACGAGTATGGATAAGATAGACGAAAAAGAGTACGAGAAGGATGATAATTACCATTAACAACAGACTATATGATCTGAACGTATTGAGTTCATCAAAAGCTTCCTCTGTGTCCTGTGTTACCTGAATACCCCATCAAAGCCCCTTATATTCGCCGTGCCCTATGAGAGGAGTATAGGCGGTGATGGTTTCGGTTCCCATCTCTGAAACCTCGATCGTATCTCCGCTCTCTCCTCGCATAAGTGCTTGAACAGACGGAACGACTATTTTTGGATAGGTGAGTATTTTTTCTTTGTAATGATCTGCGATTATTGCCCCGGATCTATTATAGAGCATCACTTCACCAGTGGTTCCTATCTTGATACCATCGGTTATTTCCCAGATATGTTTGAGATGCACATCCCCGAGTATTGCACCGATAAATACTTTTTTTCCTTCCTGTGTCAACATAATAGGAACGGCGATATCTATAGTAAAGCTCCCGTCATCTTCTTTTACAACATCTTGAAGATAATACGATTTATTTCCCGTTTTCGTGTCCAAAAAGAGTTGTTTTTTTGTCCGATCCCGACCGATTTTTTCGGAAACGGTTTTCTTGACAACCTTTTCTCCTTCCTCTCATTTTCATTCATTTTCTACCATATAGGCTATAGTC
>DNKW01000011.1 GCA_003488655.1 Candidatus Altimarinota bacterium
CAAATCCGCAATTTCTGTATCATCGCCCACATCGACCATGGGAAATCGACGCTTGCTGACCGTATGCTCGAGATCACTGGGACGATGGAGAAGCGCAATATGCACGCGCAGACGCTTGATACCATGGATATCGAACAGGAGCGGGGAATTACCATCAAACTCACACCCGTTCGTATGGCGTGGAAGGGGGTGGAGCTGAACCTGATCGATACTCCGGGGCACGTGGATTTCCAGTATGAGGTTTCACGATCGCTTGCTTCCGTAGAAGGGGCAATCCTGGTGGTGGATGCGACTCAGGGGATAGAGGCGCAGACTCTGTCAAATGTGTACCTGGCTCTGGAAAACGATCTGACGATCATCCCGGTCCTCAATAAGATCGATCTCCCTTCGGCGGATGTGGAGCGGGTAAGTGCGGAAGTCATATCGCTCCTCGGATGCAAACGAGAGGATATAATTCCCGTGTCTGCGAAGACGGGTGAGAATGTCGAGCTCGTACTCGATGCGGTACTCGAATACGTGCCCGAGCCACAGAAACTCGATGTAGATGCGAGCCTCGTGAAGCATGACGATCCGTCTGCGACCACCGATGTCACGAAAGCTCTCATTTTCGATAGCCAGTATGACACCTACAAATGAGTTGTGGTGTATGTGAAGCTCTTTTCCGGACAGATTAAGAAGGGGGACAGGCTTGAATTTCTGAATACCTGAGCGAAAATCGAAGCCCTTGAAGTTGGGTGCTTTTCCCCGAAATACAATCCTGTGGGAGTCATAAACGAGGGGGAGATTGGATACGTGGTAACCGGACTCAAATCCCTGACCGATGCGCGTGTCGGAGATACGGTATTTGCGGGAAATCAGGAGAAGAAAACGCCAATAAAATGATTCAAACGGATTACTCCCTACATCTTTGCGGGAATATACCCTGTAGATACGGATGAATACCCGAAATTGAAGGAATCGATCGAAAAACTGACACTCAATGACTCCTCCCTCGTGACCGAGAACGAAGTCTCGCCCGCGCTCGGACACGGATTCCGATGCGGATTTCTCGGACTCCTCCACCTCGACATCGTCAAGGAGCGTCTCTGGCGAGATTTCCAGATGGACGTCATCATGACGAGTCCTCAAGTAACCTACCGACTTCTGCTCCCAGGCGACAAAGTTCAAGAGTACGGGCGAATGCACCCAGAACTTATCGATTACCAGGGACAGACTTGCACCTATATTTCCGTGAGCAATCCGGAAGATCTTCCGAAAGCCGGAACCTACAAGTTCATGGAGGAGCCGATCGCCAAAGTGGAGATGATCACACCTTCGGAGTTCATAGGGAACTGTATGCAGCTCGCTCAGGAGCGACGCGGAACCTTCGTCGGACAGACATTCCTCGATACCAATCGGGTCATCCTCAGTTACGAGATTCCTATGTCGGAGCTTATTGGAGATTTTTATGACGACCTCAAATCGCTTTCCTCTGGGTATGCGAGCCTCTCCTATGAATTCCTCCGGTATCAGGAGGATGATCTCCAACGGCTCGACATCCTCGTGGCGGGAGAACGAGTGGATGCCTTCTCTATGATCGTCCATTCTGCCCGTGCACGCTATCTCGGAGGGCGGATATGTGCCAAGCTCAAGGAACATATCCCGAAAGCGCAGTTTGCCATATCCATCCAGGCAGCCCTCGGAGCGAATATCATCGCCCGAGAAGATATCTCCGCGATGCGCAAGGATGTCACCGCCAAGCTCTACGGAGGGGATATCACCCGGAAGCGGAAATTATTGGAGAAGCAAAAAGAGGGAAAGAAGAAGATGAAACAATTCGGAAAAGTGAGCATCCCGAGCGAGACGTTTGTGAATATACTGAAGAAGTAGACGTAAAAATAGCTCCGAGAGGAGCTATTTTTTTAAAAAATCCTAATAACAACAGTGTTCATCAATAATCTCAATTATCTTTTCTCGAATCGTAGGGACGGGAAAAGAGGGATTAAGAAGCTTCTCCATGGCATCGTTCATAACGCTCTCAAGAAGGTTCGGGTCTTGGTATTCACAAATATAGGTTTCGATTGTTTCGCCTTGATTGAAAGGGATTTTTTCGAGTTCCTCATGAGAGAATATCTTCCGTTCGAGTCCCCATGCGAGATATTCATTATTCCATACGTGATCTACATAGCCTCTCGTCACTGAAACATAAGCACCTCTTACTCTTTCCTTGAATTTTTCATAAAGCACGTCATATATCTCTTCTCGTGTAATCACTTCCCATTCTGGGGAAATAGCACAAAGAACCGGATAGAATGGCGTAATAGAGCCATCGGAGTGAAGGATATCATACTTTGGTGTTCCCGCTCATAAATGACACTGTTTGATGAGGCAGACAACCTGCTTCTTAAATTCCTCAGGAGTATCCCCCCATCCTTTCGGGATATCGAGAATACTTTTCTTTTCAGTTTCCACTTGTTGATCCATCTTTGTCATTTTCCATAAAAGTAATGATATAATATATTGTTTATATCGAAAAATATTCTTTTGTCAAAAGTATCTTAAACAGAGAAAAGCTCCGTTTGACGGAGCTTTTTTTCTACATATCGTCCAACATTTTCAAGATATTGTCCGTATTTTGATCGTCTTTGTCATCCGCTTCTGCCTTCTTGATCTTGTCGCGGCTCTCCTTGGATTGGAATTCTTGCCACTCGATCAGGTGTCGTTCATTGAGGGTCTTGATCTCCTCTTGGTACTTCACTTCGAGCTCTTCGAGCTTCTTTCGTTCTGTCTCGAGGATATCGAAAAGCCGGTCTACTTGTTCGTCCGTCATAGAGGGGAGTATATCGAACCAGTACTGTTTCTCTGTATTGTCCATCGATTCGGTTGCGAGTACGAGTTTCACAAGTTCTCCATACTGGGACTGAATCTCGTCCAATATAGTGAAAACGTATCCATCCTTTGTTATCTGTGCCATAATATGACTTTTAATTAAAATAGTATAAGTGTTGAGTCTTCATTTCCCGCTTATTATATAGGCTTTTTAAATTTATCAAATTTTTCTTTTCAAAGAAGCTTTTTTAAGGTGTTATTCGAGTGTTATTTTTATACATACTTTCATTATCTCAATAATATATATTTTCTCACTTTCTGCGGAACTCGCTTCTAAATCAGAGGTGCTCAAACAGTCCTCGATGCGTTCGAAAAATATATATTGAGATTATTTAGGAATTTTAGTATATTTCTATGATACTTTTGCCTCGTCTGCTTTTTCTGCCTCACGAAGAGTTTTAAATATACTCTCTATCTCTATCAAAAATGCCCGAAAATTCGCTATATCCGCATGGAGATTGATACTTATAAGTAATACCGAGATTCCGAAAATGATCCCCGCTATATGCCACCATACCGGATTCCAGCTGAAAAAGAGTGTGGTGAGGAAGAAATATGCCGAGATGACCGCTATATAGATGAGAATATACACGAGACAAAAGAGAGAGAGAGAAGTGCTGGTCCCGGGAGGATTCTTCGGGAGATAGTGAAGTCGATAGCCGTAAATATATATCGAGTGGAGAGTTTGTATATGACGTAATTATAGATGGCAAATATCGCATGAAATACTATTTTCAAGATGGTGCCCACAGCGGCAAAGGTTTTCACGAGAAAAGAGTTGACGAAGAGATTGGTGAAACCGGTACGCAGTGACTGGAATATAACCGCCATAAGTGCTACGATGAGGATATTCTGGAGTCCGAATCCTTGAAGTGTTCCGTTTACTCCGTCCGTCAGACGTCCGAGGAGAATCGAGTCCATTGCTACTTTCCCGAGTACAAATCCGTCACTGACCCCAGTTCCTTGTCCTACCGCTGTCACATCGGCCTGAAGATTGGAAATAAGGGGTACGTATTGCCAGGAGACGGCGCTGAAAACGGTGACACATAGGAGAATCGACATCATCACGAGCAATCGAGAAGAGGGGAGATGATATCTTCTCCGAATACGATGAAGGGTGCTTACAAAGAGATTCGAAAGAGATCGAAGCTGTGTATCATCGATTTTTATGATATTGGCACGCATGGAGTCATCCAGACGATTCCGGTAGGTGATGATCAAAAAATAGAGGTAAATAATCTTGAAAATCGCCTCCCCCTGAAGATGTTTATGATTTCTGAGGTAAAAATAGAGGAGAAAACCGGAGAGGAGATTATTGCGCTTTTTTGGTATCTCATAAATCTCGAGGAGGAGACTATTCACCTGCATGCTATCCTGCTTATCCAGGTTCTTGATATCGGAGATATTGGTCTTGAAATCATCGAGATACGTGACGTACTTGAGTCGATTCTGTTCGAAAATTTCGTCATTTCCTTTCTGGAGAAAACGCTTGAACTGAACGATTAAATCATCCAAAATATTCTCGTTCTGATGTGATTTCTCAAGGAGTGCATCCACGA
Source organism: Candidatus Altimarinota bacterium (assembly GCA_003488655.1). Lineage (GTDB taxonomy): Bacteria > Patescibacteriota > Gracilibacteria > BD1-5 > UBA2023 > UBA1545. Next base: position 4,428 of record DNKW01000011.1, read on the forward strand.
GGTGCACGAGCTTATTACTACGTATCACGGAATGAATGAATCGGGTAATTTGGTAGGTGATCATACAAAGAAGGAAAAATATACTTCCTCAAGTGTAACATATTTTGGATGAGAAGGCAAATATTCGGGTATATTAAGAGTTTGTCATTCCGACCGGCAGTGGAGGAACCCCTTTTGACTGGATTATTTGAAGTTGTACTACAAGAAATTACTTAATATAAATTATTTAGAGATTAAATATTTCTACTCCAATCAACTTGATTTAAAGGGATTCCTCGATTGCACTTGGAATGACATTTAAATTATGTTTATATCCCTAAGAATGACAAAACCCCCGAAAAATCGGGGGTTTTGGTTGGTTTGTGGAAAGTTTCACAAGAGATTATCTCTTCTCTTGGAGAACTTACTCGCTAGGTATCAGGGATAGACCCTTGGTATTTTTGTTTTTTCATGGCATATTCCTCACGCCGACGGTCGGCTAGAGGCGGCAGGCCAGCACCGGAGTACCGGCGACGGCGTAGCCGGGCGATGCGAGAACGGAGGCGATAGTTGGCTCGATTTGACTCATGGCTACTGCGCTGGGCGGACTTTTCATGGCTTGCTCCTTGAAGTTTTATTTCGGTTTTTGTGGACTGTCTCGAAGGTAAGACCGGGGAATTGAAACTCCAGTTTTGGAGGCTGGATCAGCGTTACGTTGTGCTGAAATATAGCGACCCGTGAAATATACCCGAAGACAAAGTTGTTTATATCGAAATACTAAAATTTGTCAAAACTTTTTTTTGAAAAAAGGGATTTTTCTGATTTCAGTGGGTATTTTTCGAGAGTCTTTGAGAAAATTTTTTGCAAGTTTTCCATTCGTGGATATAGTGTGGAAACTATTTGAAAACGGTTTTCAAATGTCGGTACCCCTTTGTTGCCTCAGATAAAGAGATACTGTCTATTCTTTATGTGCTCACATGAAACGAATTATCCTTATATTGCTCTGAAAACTCACGAAACAAATCATCAAAAAACACCGTCCTTTTATCGTCGGCGTTACCGGAACGGTTGGAAAAACCACCGCAACGAATTTCGTTTATGATTTTCTCCGGTCGCTTCACGGAGATCGGGTATATATGTCGCCGTACAATTACAACGGGGAGTTTGGCATCCCTATGACCATCCTCCAAACGAAGTCTCCTTATAGTAATCCGTTCCTCTGGATTTGGATTTTTATGAAAGGTATTTTCATTCTTTTCCAGAGATCCTATCCGAGATATCTGGTTCTCGAATATGGAATTGATCGTCCGGGAGAAATGGATTTCCTTATCGACATAGCCCCCCCGGATATTGCGATTATTCTCAATATATCCAAAAATCACGTGACTTCATTTCCGGTATTTCGCGATTATATAGAAGAAAAGATGAAACTTGCGAAGGCTGCGAAACAGGTTATCTACAATAAAGACGATAAATTTATCGGAGTTCACATCGAAAAGCTTTCCGGAAAAGAAATCATCAGTTACGGTATCAAGAATAAGGACGGAGATATTTTTGCACAAGACATCCATGCTCGTTTGGAAGATCTTTCTTTTTTTCTCGTGAAAGGCGAGACATCTCATGAGATGCACTATCCGCTCATAGGAGAATTCCAGGTCTATAATATATTGCCCGTGTTCGCACTCGGAACGATTTTTGATATGGACGTTGCGAGTATACGCGAACGAATCACCGATATCCATCCGCAAAAAGGACGATGATCCATTCTAAAAGGGGTTCATGAATCGGTGATAATAGACGGGAGTTACAATGGCGGATTCAATTCCATTTCCTGAGGTATAGAGTATATGGATGGACTTGGAAGCGAATATGACAAGATTCTTTTTATCGGTGATATGAGAGAGCTCGGGGATGATTCCAAAGAGCTTCACACGGAGATAGCGGAGAAAATAATAGCATCTTCCATACAATCCGTGGTGCTCGTCGGCGAAGAGATGAAGCGATTCGTTTATCCTCTCCTCCTCGAAGCTTGGGGAAGCTTTCCTGCTGAGTCTCCAGAGGGTATTGCTCCGGAGCGTACCAGCGATCGAGTGTTTTCTTTTCTCCACTCACGTTTGGCAGGGAAAAAAGTTCGAGATATTATCATGGCGGCTCAGGGCGAAGTAAAAACGGTTATTTTCACCAAAGGAAGCCAGAACAGTATCTACCTTGAAGAGGGAATCAAAGAATTTCTCTATGATTTGCGCGATGTCGAAAAACTCTGTCGTCAGTCCGACTATTGGATGGAGATAAAAAATCACTTTTTCGAAAGTGTGATAGCGGAGATTTAATTTATAACTTTTATTTTATGTTCTGGCTTGGCTTCGGAATCTATACCATATTTATGGTGCTTATCTTCGGTTTTTTCATCGTGGCGAAGATACATATCTATAAGTTCCGGCATTATAGCGTGCGCATCGAACCGATCACAAAAACTCTCGCCATAACACTTCTCATCCTCGCGCTCGTTGGGTATTATCTCCTTTTCTCAGGAAGTACGGGAAGTACTCCGACTCAAACGGTGGAGACTGTGAACACACAAATATACTAATTCTCCCTAAATGAAAAGAATCTATTTTTCTATAAAATAATTTCCATTTTTTCCATACTTCCGTATAATGCTTGAGAAAAAGTTTATCTCATAGGCTTTATATACTATGCAGGAACAAATCACGGGAATTGCTCGCAATTTTTTTACACTCATGGGACTTACTCTTGAGGATGTGATTGTGGAGTGTCAGGATGAAAAAAAGGGGATTTACCTGATACAGGTAAAGACCCCCGATTCCAAAATACTCATCGGTGTCCACGGACAGACTCTGGAGATGACCAAGCACCTCCTGACGAGAATACTGGAAAAGACGCTCGAAACATCCCTCTTTATCCACCTTGAAGTCAATGATTATCTCCAGGCGAAGGATGAGAAATTCTATCGATACCTCGATGGCCGTATTGCTTACGCAATGCGTTCCGGAGAAGAAATCACTCTCCCGAACCTTAGTTCCTACGATCGCAAGAAGGCTCACGGATATATCTCCGACAAGAAGCTCGAGGGATTTAGGACTTTCAGTGTCGGAGAATGAAAGGATAGGGAACTTCATCTCGCATATATCGGACCGAAAATCGAAACTCGTACTTCCGCTCCCATAACGAGAAAGACAGTACTTCTGATAGATGATGACGGGATAGGTATCTAATGAAAACTCTCGGAAAAACTCGTTCTTCAAGTTTAAATCTCCGCTTCCTTATTCTCCGTACAAGTCGTACGGTTCATTCCGGTGACACCACAAGGGTGCGCTATGGCGTCGATTTGCACCTGAATTACTTCGATTTTGCGAGAGTTTCAGAAATACGTATATTTCTGAGTAATTTTTTGAAATTTAATAAATATTTGTGATATGTTTTCTAAACTCCTCGCTTTTCTCTTGGTCATCGGTTCCGGAGTATTTTTTATATACAGTTCTTGAATCAATTATCAGCAGCACGTTGACATCAATCGGACGTTTGTCGACCATCCGGAATTTATTCCCACTTCTGAGATGGTAGGACTTTCCGCGGGAGGGTTTGAGAACATTATTGCTGATTCGTATTGGCTTTCCGCCATCCAGTACATAGGTTCCAATGCACTCGGTTCCGAGTACAAAGCCTATCTGTATGCGATGCTTGATCTCATCACGGATTTGAATCCCCACTTCACTTTTCCTTACCAGATTGGTGAACTTCTTTTGCCCACCTACAACGAACGATATGAGAATCTTTCTGAAGCGGAGATACGGAAAAATACGGATCAGGGGATACGGATTGGACTCAAAGGGATAAAAAATAATTGCGATGCCACCAAAGTGGAAAAAGCGAAAAGCGAATATGATTTAAAGAAGCTTTGGACGGATGAGAATTATCAAAATGCCTGCAGTGATCCGATGATTCCCTATTATCTCGCATATATTTACTACTGGAATCTTCGTGACGGAGCGAAATCGTCTGAGTACTATCGAATTGCTTCCACCAACAGCGACGCTCCGACCGGAGCCCGCACTATGGCAGCCATTATGCAGGGGAAATCCGGAGACCGTGAAAAAGCCATTATCATGCTCCTTTCTCTTGCGGAGAGTATAGAGGGAAATAAAAACACCCTTTGCCAGCAACTCTCAAAAGAACTCGGAACGAGCCTCCTCGAAGCTTTCTCCGCCAAAGCGACCCTGACTGGAAATGGGCTCAGAATAATAGAATCTGCTCGACAAGAGATGGTGAAAAAATTGGAGGAACCATGAATTGACGGAGAAAGCATTCAAGATATGGATAATTTCTGTTCCACCTACCTCAACAAGGCAGTTCGAGAGATGAATCTCTCTTACCTCGAGCAAGCGGATGCGAAGTATTTCCAGAGCCGAAAAGAACACGCTTCGACCCCATCGGTACTTCTTCAAAACCAATACATCGACTATATTCCCGTAGATTTTCAGCAAGATACTGGGAACAAACAAGGAATCGAATATTTCTACGATAGAGACAATAGAAGCTGGGATTATCGGATGGGGGAGATGAAATAAACTTCATTTTTTTGCCTTTTCCCCCAACTTCTGCTATACTACTCCCATATTATCACTTTCCCCCGTTTATGTCCACCACACACAGTCGAAATCCCATAGTGGAATCCATAGCTCCCGAGGCGGAACTCGCCAAACTCTCCGAACAAACCCCCGAATCGAAAAAATCCGAAATCATCGGGAAAACCCGCGAAAAAGTCGGACGATTCGCTGGAGTTTTCGGACTCGCTGCCACCCTCACCACCGGAACCCCCGCGATGGCAACCGAATCCCCGTACGAACCGCTTGCTGATGCGAGCGGGAAGACGGTTTTGGTGTTGAAAGAGGAGGGGAAAGGGAAGGAGGAGCTTTTCGCAGCGTTTGAGAGGAATAATAAATCTGAGAAAAGAGAAATTTTCTCAGGACTTTCAGGAGAACAACAAAAAAAAGTCCTCAGTTACTATCAGACAGGAAAAGGAGAACAGTCAAATGAGAAAGAGCTTCTCAAGTGAGTCTATAATCTCATGAGACTGTATGAAAATATTCAGATTGCAAAACAAGGAATCGCTGATTTTAATAATGGAAAAGAAGCAACCAAATTTCCTATGACATTGGAACCAATGATTAAATTCATTGTGGAAGCTTTTCCTTCATGAAAAAATTTCATAGATACGGTTGCTATCCAAAAGATAGACGAAATGGTCAAATCTGTATATTTACAGATTAAAGAGCAATCAAAACAGAAAATAGCAGAATGAGAGCGAAAAATAACAGAATTACAAAAAAATATTAAGGAACTTAAAGCACTTCTACAAGCTCTCTAATTTAGATTCTTATGTCAGAAGAATTACAAGAAAGACAAACTCGACAAATAAAACAATCCTGAGAATTCCAGCTTCCCCAGTGATTATTATTGAGTCCGAAATATCAAGCGGAAAAAGGACAGCTTGATGAGAAAAAAAACGCCCTCATTGCCCTCACGAATATTCCCTGTACATCGGAAAAAGTTGCAGATCGGGATAGATTTATATGATATATTGAAGCACACAAAAAATCATCTCAAATCTTTTCGATAATTAATTTTCTTTCTCCTCAGGAATTGTATGCTTGTTTCGATGAAGATGATGCAGGAACTTCTTTTGCTAACGCCTGTAATTCGGAATTTATAGATACTCTTTGTAATAAAGTGCAACAAGAAGTGACCGGGGCAAAAAAGTTTAATGAGGATGTTATAAAAGTTAATGAGGGAGTTAAGGGATTATCAGAAGAACAAAAACAAGTTCTTTTAGAACTCCGAACAAAACTTTGAGATGAAAAGAAGTATTATTTTCTTGGGCAGAATCGGGATACTATCCTCGATGAAAACATTGACCCATCTTCTCAGAAATTTAAAGAAGCAGCAAAATCCATCCTCGCAGAACTCAAAACCCAGGCCCAGAAATCCGGGGATTTTAAAGAGTATGCGAAATTCGTGACGGATTTTCACGCAATCGGGGCGGTGTCGGATCAGGAATTTCTCTATTTCAAGAAAGAACTTGACGATGTTTTGAAAGAGTCTCCGAAAAGCGGAGATGCCCCATCGAATACCTCTGAAACTCTCGAAAAAGGCCTCCGAAAGCAGGAGTACGAAAGGTTCGGCGATGTCTATATCCGATTCGGGAGCTTGGGAGAAAAAACAAACGAGATCGTGCGAATCGACGAGCGAAGTGGCATGGTGAGCAAGCGAATAGTTTCCGATAGGAGCGGATACGCCCGTGAAGTGGTATTTCCAAAAACTCTCGAATTGGAGAGGGATATGAAGGTGGGACAGATCAACGAACAACTGAGTGATATAGGAAATAAACTCGCAAAAATCACAGAATATAAAAAAGACCGAGAAAAATTAGAACAGAAAGCGGAAGCCGAGCGAACCGAAGAAGAAAAGAAACGAATGAAACAACTGGAAACCATCGAAAAAAAAGAGCAGGAAATCCTCAATCATAAAGCGAGATTGGAACGGGAGAAAAACACACTTCCGATGCCCGATACATCCATTCAGAAAACTCAAAAAGAGAGAGAAGAACAGGCTCGCAATGTCGTGCAATTCGTCGACGACATATGACTCAATACAATAGGGATTGAGAATGTAGATGTATTTTTCGAGGCTCTCAATAGTAGGATGAACAACGGAAATACATTTGATATAAACAAGGGATTAACTTATAGTGAAAAAACCCGCATCAAACAGTTTTTCATACAATTTCTCGGCGAGGGTTCCGAAAATCTTTTCGAGAAGGATGAAACCAAGTTTATTCTCGGAAAAGAAGATGAACTCCGAGAACGACTCCGAGAATCGAAAGGCATCGCCCCTCCCATAAAGACGATGAATCTCGAGGAGATGAAACGGTTGATGGAAAAATAAAACTTGCATTTTCCCGCATCTTCCCTATACTCCTTCTTGTACTTCTTGAGAAAACGGGCAGACTTATGGGAAGGGTTGGAATCCTTTCGCTCTCGACAATATCTGAGAAAAAGCGTCGTGATTCGCATCACGGAATTTGGGTGGAACCGCCGGTAAATATATTCAACTGGTCCCGAAATCTCTTTTTAGTGGAGGTTTTGGGATTTTTTATTTCGTAATTTTCTTATAATATGAGAAATAAATCTGAGCAAGGTTCATGAAATGAGAAATGAACTTATAAAATATTAGCTTTCCCCTCATCCTTTGCAAGAGGATTTCAAGAAGCTATTAATCGAAGGTTTCAAACAGAAGGAAGTGAATTGCTAATATCAGATGTTTCCGGGAAAACGAGTGAAATTTTACACTGTTCAAAAGAACATGACGGCTCACCGTTTCAAGAACTCATCGAACAGAGAAACCGAGAAAGAAAGAGAATTTTGGCACATGATTTTCTAAAAAATATTAAAAATTAGTTTTCAAGTTTATGTCTTAATGGCACCTCGATATGCTTGGAATTTCACCGGAGTTTCTCTGAATAGAATGCGCTCTTGAAAAAGCTCCGAGCGACTCGGAACTTGTCGGCACTGCCATATGGCAAAGAGACTTGGATTCTCTTCGTTTTATTCTCAAGACTCCGTTTTCTTGAAGCAAGCGACATTCGCCGTTTATTCCGGGAAGCAAGATTGATAAGGTTCTCAATACTCAAGATGACAGCGTTCTTTATGGGGTAGATATGACCCATCTCGCCCCGGGAAGTCAAATTATTCAACGATGACTTTTCAGAGAATGAGTTCGTCCGTATACTTCGCTCGAAACATACGAATACATAGAACAGATAACAAGCGAAAAAGGAATTTCTTTTATCCAAAAAATGGAATCGGAACGGATAAAAAACATTCTCTGAGCCTTTCGTGAACGATTCCTTGTTATTTTTGATGTTGCAGAAGAAAAATTCATCCCGATCACAAGAGAGAATTTCGAATATTATCACTCTCAAGAAGATTGGAGGGCATTAGGTAAAAACAAAATCATTACCGTAAATGAAAAATTTGGAACACAGTAGGGTTTAAAAAGTAAAATCGCTTTCTATTTAATCAATAACTTTTCAAATATATGTCACATGTAGAAATGAAAGACCTTGTGGAGCTCTCGAAAGTTCGCGGATTCGTGTATCAGGGATCCGAGATTTACGGGGGACTCGCCAATAGTTGGGACTACGGACCATACGGTTCCATGCTCAAGGAAAACATCAAAAACGCGTGGATTCGGGAATTCGTGCAGAAGCGTCCCGATATGACCCTCCTCGATGCGGCGATTCTTATGAATCCGAATGTCTGGGTGGCTTCCGGACACGTGAGTGGTTTTTCTGATCCGCTTATGGAATGTAAAGACTGTCATACTCGGCACCGAGCTGACAAACTCGTAGAAGAATGACTCGAAAAAGACGCGAAATTTATCGTTCCTGCCAACTGGGCGGGAGATAAAACTCCGACGGAGGATTTCGATGTGTATATCGCGAAAGGACATATCGCTTGTCCGAATTGCGGAAAGAAAAACTGGACGGGAATCCAGCGGTTTAATCTCATGCTCAAAACTCATCAGGGAGTAACCGAAGACTCTTCCAGTCTTGTATATCTTCGTCCGGAAACCGCACAGGGAATATTCGTAAACTTTGCCAATATCGCTCGAACGAGCCGAAAGAAAGTGCCGTTCGGGGTAGCACAGTGCGGTAAGGCTTTCCGAAATGAAATCACTCCGAAGAACTTCATTTTCCGTACCCGCGAATTCGAACAGATTGAGATCGAATTTTTCTGCAAACCGGGAACCGATGAGGCATTCTTTGAGGAATGGCTTCAGGAAGAACAGAGATTTTTTACAGAAGTTCTCGGGTTCAATGCCGACAAGGTTCGTTTCGTGGAGATCCCGAAAGAAGGACTTCCTCACTACTCCCGCCGTGCCGGAGATTTCGAGTACCTCTTCCCGTTCGGTTGGGGAGAAATCTCGACGCTCGCGAATCGTACGGATTATGATCTCAAGGCTCATATGACTCTTTCCAAGGCGGATCTCTCGTACTTCGATCCGTTCACCAACGAGAAATATATCCCGTTCGTCATCGAGCCTTCCATCGGACTTTCCCGATTGACTCTTGCAGCGCTTGCGAATGCGTACACTCGAGTCGAAACCGAAGAGGGAAGCCGAATCATTATGAAATTCCAGCCATCCATCGCTCCGATTAAGGTGGCTATCCTTCCGGTCGTGAAGAAGCTCTCTGCCGAAGCTATGGAAATATATAAACTCCTTTCCTCGTACTTTATGTGCGAATACGACGAGGCGGGAGCTATCGGAAAACGATACTACCGAATGGACGAGATCGGAGTTCCGTTCTCCATCGCAATCGACAGCGATAACTACAATGAGTGACAGGTAACGGTTCGTGACCGAGATACCGGACTCCAAGAGACGGTGAAAATAGAAAACCTTGTGGAGTATTTCCGAGGAAAAGGGTGTTAAGAAAACTAAAAAGCTCCGAGTACTCGGAGCTTTTTAATGTCTGATTTGATAAAAAAATATTTCTGTCATTCCCTCGAAGGAGGGAATCTTCCTTGTATTAGGAAGTGTAGTCAAAACTTTCCCTTCGGGATATATGGTAGATTCCCGTCTTCACGGGAATGACAAAAATCTTCGCAGGAATGACAGAATTCTGAAGTTACTTCATATTTTTATTTCATCACAAAACTCACGATGAGACCGATACTGGAAAGAATCATCCCGATAAGCCAGAAACGCATGACGACGGTTTCCTCGGACCATCCGATGGCTTCGAGGTGGTGGTGGAATGGTGCGATGCGAAAAATCTTTTTTCCATTCCGGAGCTTTTTGGAAGTGAGCTGGATGATGACCGAGCAAATCTCGAGGATATAGATTCCGGAGATGATGATGAGAACCGCAAGCGTATCCGTCATCATCGCCATGATCCCGAGATTGGCGCCGAGGGCGAGCGATCCGATATCGCCCATATAGAATCGGGCGGGCTTTATATTGAACCAGAGAAATGCGATGAGCGCACCGACGATAAGCATACAGATGGCTGAGAGGATGAAAAGGCTCTGCGAATAGGTGATGAAAGCATACACGACATAATTGAAGAGGAGGAGTCCTCCCGCGAGTCCGTCGAGTCCGTCCGTGATATTCACGGCATTTGCCATCGCGATGATGATGAAGATAAAGAGGGGAATATAGAGAATCCCGAGACTTACTTCGCCGAGGAAGGGGAAATGGAGCCCGGTATGCCCGAGTTTTACATAGAACCAGTATGCTCCGATGAGAGCGAAAATCGTAAGGAGGATCATCTTGACTCGTGCAGAGAGTCCTTTGGTTCGTCCGATTCCGCGAACATTGAGATAATCGTCCACGAGACCGATGAGCCCGACTGTTGCGAGCGTGAAGAGGGCGAGGTAGGTTTCGTTCCGGTTCCAGAGACTGTATTTTATCTGTATACCGAATAGATTCTGTATATCCGCTGCGAAGAAATGCACGACGACGGAAAGCGCGACGAGCGAGAAGATGGAAATAAGAATAATCCCCGCTCACATAGTTGGTGTCCCTGTTTTATTCTTATGAAGTTTCGCAAATTCGGTTGCCTTTCCCATGAGGGCTTCCTCGCGAATCTGTTTTCCAAGTTTGTATCGGTGAAGAAATCGGATGTACGGAGGGATGAGGAGAAAAGTGAGGAGGAATGAGAGAAGGAGGTAGATGAGGAGAAAGGAGAGATTTCACATATATTTGTATAAGGTTATGATTAAGAATGATAGAATTTTTATCGGAGTAATATATACAATTCTCGTACTTCCTGTCGTATTTCCTCGTCTCCTTTTTTGAAGATTTCCTGCAAGAGTGTATCATTATTCTTCATAAATTCCCGAACTTTTTCTTTATTTTCGGGCGTATCGATATTTTCCACTCCTATTTCGGCACTGAAGCGTTGGAGAAGGAGATTAACATCTTTTTCCATACTACTAAAATCCTTCACCAGTACTTTCTGTATCTCTTTTACGGTTCCTATCGGATCCCCGACATAATCCATCTCCATCTGACCGTTTCCTCCCTGATCTCCCTCGGTCAAGACGATGATATCCCCATAGTTCATAAAAGAACTGAACAATCCCGGATGGGTCGCGTTGATGGTTTTTATCTTTTCTGCATTCATAGACTGGGAATCCCCAAATACTCATCGCTGATTATAGAAGAGAATTTGTCCCGGTATAACTACTTTGAAATCCATCTCCTGATTGATCATGACATTGAGATATCCGTAAAAAAGCCCGAGTTGGATGATGAGGAGAAAGGCATTTATAATCCCAAAGGAAAAGTGTGAGTCATTGGAGAGAAATATACTTGTAATGCTCGTAAAGAGGGTAAATATCGTTATAATAAAAAGAAGAATCAAAAGAAGAACCGTCTGATTGAAAAAATGAGCAAATGCCGTATCGGAGAGTTTGCTCTTTGCGATTGCAAAATATATGTCTTCCACATAGGGTTTATTGCCCTGAATTCGACGAAAGCGTTGTATATATATCATGACGATGATGAGCCACCAAATAACATTGAGACTCAAAAGCGAAGCGATGGAAATAGTTATCGCATCGGGATTTATCTGTGAAAATATGAGGAGATATACGTTGGCACAGGCAATCGCCACCACGAAAAGTATTCGCCAAGAGATGAGAATCGAATATATCCAGTGTTTTTTGATAATCATCAGAAAACGGGTTCCGTCTTTTTCAAGCTTTTCCAAAAGTTTCGTATCCCCACTGATATCGAAGGACTTGAACATCCAAGACATGATATGAGAGAAATTTATGAACATACGGAGGGGGAGTAATATGATACGGATGTGAGTATAGATTTTTCCGAAAGAAAAGCAAGGGTTTTGTCCGGAAAAAATTGACAAATATTCTCTTCTGACTATAAAGAGAGAGTCATCAACTTTTTTAAAGGAGGAGCATCATGACAAACAACAAAACAGAAGTTTTGGGACCACATTATCTGATAGAACACCCGAAGGAGTGGGCAGAGAAAACCGGATTTGCTCTGAAAATGAACGCCATTCTTCTCGCAACACTCACAGCATCATTCGGAGTTCTTTTTCTTGAAGGAATACTTTTTTCTATTAATGTCCAATACACCGTTCATTTGCTGGAAACATGGATTCTCTTCACGGCAATCATCACAGTACTGCATTCCTTTATCAGTCATGCTTTTGATGAAAAAGCAAGACTGTTGGCATCGTGCATTGTGGTCTTATTGTTTACATTCATAACTCTTGGCAGTCTTTCTTATCTGGGAAATCCGCAATTTTCTGGAGAATTACCAGAACGACTTCTCCTTATCGGAAAAGTAGCTTTCGTTAACTGGATGATAAATTATATATTTGTCCTTCCTTTGCGAAAAATGGACGGATAATCCCCCGAAACTTTCGTTTTCTTGTTATCGCTCCCGGTTTACTCCGGGAGTTTCTTTTTGGAGAGAAGCCATACCCCTCCGATTCCTCCGAGATAGAGAATCGAAAATACAAGAGAACAAATAAGAAGGGAAACAAAAACTCCGGTATGGAGCATATGTAAAACATACCAATTCGCCCCGCTTGCGAGAACGGCGAAAAAAATCGTGGAGAGTGTGAAACTCGGGAGGAAGTCGAACCGCACCAAGTGCCGTGTCGCGCGATAAGTGAAAATAAGGAGGAGAATCTGACATACGAGCGTGACCCAGGCGGATCCGACGAAAGAATAGAACGGAATGAGAGCAATATTTCCCACGAGATTCGCGAGGGTGATGATCAAATTTATCTTCAAGAGTCTTTTCTGTTCGTCGTGGGCGATGAGGAGGTAGGTGAAGAGGGAGGAGAGAAAATAGAAGAGGAAGATGAATACGACGATTCGCATGGCATCGAGCGAAGTATAGAGGTACTTCGTGTGTTCGATATACTCGCGGGTTGCGATGAAACTCACTACATTTGCATCGTTCACGAAGAGAAACGAAGCAATCCCGATCCCGAAGATGAGAAGGATTTTGTAGGCTTTTGTGACGTAAGAAAGTAGGGCTTCCGTATCTACTTTTTTAATCGCTTCCGTGAAGAGCGGAAGCATGGAGTTCAGGAACAGGGTTCCGAACATCATCCCGACTTCGACAATCTTCATAGGAACCGAATAGAGCGCTATAGAGGTATCTGCAATAGCTTGAGGCAAGAGAATCGAGAGAAGGACGATGTCCACCTTGAAATAAATGACATTGAGAAAAAGCGCGATTCCGTAGGGGAGGGAAGTCCAAAGAATGTGTTTCATATACGCGGGATCGAATCGGAACCGGATTGGTTCGATTTTACGGGCATAGAAGTAGAGAAGTCCGGTCATAACGATATTCCCGAGAAGTCCCGCAAGGAGTATGGCGACGAATCACCAGAACTGGAGCGTGGGATCTCCTGACATAAGTCCTTTCGGGAGCAGAACAAAAACGATGAGCAACACCGCGAGGAAATTCACAACCTTCCCCGTGGTCATGGAGACGAAAGAAAACTCGGTCTTGAGATGGGCTTGGAGCAGGGACATAACCGAACTGTTCATGAGTCCGAAGAGGGTAAATACTCCCGTGATGAGTATCCCCGCCATCGCCATCGGAGAATTGTACCCTGGCAGAAAGAACCCGATAGCAAGCGAAATGAGGATAATAACTCCTCAGAAAAATGTTCGCAGTGTGAGTATATTTCCGACGATACTCTGTACTTTTTCATGATTGTCTTTGTGTGCGCTAATCTCCCGAACGGTAATCGTATAGAGACCGAGGTCGGCGATGACCGAGAAGATGGAGAGATAATTATATATCTTCGAGTAGAGTCCATATCCTGCGACATCCAGATAGTTCGTGAGGATTTTGATGAGGAATATCGAGATGAGCGCCGTCGCCACCTTTCCGGCGATTTGTGCGAGCGTGTTGGAGTAGACTTTTTTGGTGGCCATTTCTTGAGGGGAATATTGATGGTAAAAAGATAGTCCCTAAGTATAGGGAAAAAAGAGAAAAAGCAAGATATTGGTCACAACTCTGTTTTTTTCTTCAAAAGAAATTGACAATAATTTATTTTTGGATACAAATATGAAGCCATATTCAAGGGCATAATCTTGAATTATTTATTATGAGGAGTGTTGCGATGTCAGAGACAATTCATAGACCGGAAAATATCGGTGAACAGCTGGTGAAACTTTACAAGCGTTTTCCCCTGATTGCCGGTGATGCCAACCCTGATTTGTTGCAAAAAATTGAAAAATTCGAAGCCACACTTCCCATAGGCGCTTTCTGGGCCGCGATACCATCCTGGCTGTATATCGTGAATTCCTACCAGAAAGCCCTGCTGAAGTTGTTTGAATTTCTCAAGGAAGATTATGGTGACTTCAAGAACTATCGTGAAGGCAAGATTGGCATGGAGTACCTGCAGGAAACCATGGAAAAAATCATGATGATGCAGAAGCTTTCGGAAAGTCAGAATTCAGATGTTGTGATGATTCCGGTAAATCTTTTGTCCATTGCCGAAGAGCATGAATCGTTCGGATTCGTTTCTTTTCATCTCGGGGCTTTTGAAACCGCTGTATTGTTATTGCTCCATCGGGAATACTTCCAATCGTTCGGGGAAGTGAAAATATACTGCTTCGGCGATCGTTACCAGGAAGTCGATAAAACAGCTGTCGTCCGTGTTCCGTATTTTGAAATCAAAGACGGCAAACTTACGTTCGGCACGGATCATATGAGTAGAGTTCCACACTGGAAAGAATTTCCTTCGGCGATTGGATTTTCCCCGCTGTGAATACGGATGCTTGATTCTCGGATATTTGATTCTTTTGAATCTCATATTTCGGGTTTCGGCCTAACAAATTCAGGAGCACCCGAGGGTGCTCCTATTTTTTTGCTTTCTTTCTCATTTTCCGTATTATTCTCGTAATTCCTCTTCATTATATTCCTATGACTCTTCTTACCAAAGCATTTCTCCATACGACCGATTCCTACATCAAGCGCCTCCAGAAAGGAGGAATCGAGACGGTGGAGGATCTCATCGGACATTATCCGCGAACCTATAAGGACAAATTGGAAGTGTTGGAATATTTCAGTTTCGTGAATATTCAGGAACCGAATACACTTCGGGTGAAGATCGAATCTCTCACCACCGAGCGGACGAGAAATAATAAAGAATTGAGCAAAGCGGTTCTCTGCGATAAGGGCGGATTCCTTTCCGAAGCGGTATGGTTCAACAGAAAATATATGCTCCAGAAATTTCATGCGGGCGACACAGTGAAGATCTATGGGAAGCCGAAGTACGAATACGGAAAACTCTCGTTTCCGAGTCCCGAGATAGAGTTCGCAAAAGACGAGGGTTCTTCAATCGTTCCCGTGTATCCGGAGTGTAACTATATCCCGTCTGTTTGGTTCGAGGGAAAAATGGCCTCGGTTCGTGAATATATTCGAACGATTCCCGAAGTGCTTCCGGAAGAAATCCGTAAGCAGAAGGGATTTCGGACAAAAGCCGTCAATATCACCGCGATTCATTTTCCTACATCGAAGGCAGATTTTGAGCGAGCAAGAACCGAGCTCGCGTATGAGGAACTCTTCTCTCTCCAGTACGAGGGAATTATACGGAAGAAAGACGGAGAAAAAATGAGTGAGGGGCGGGCAGTGTCTATTCCGATGAACCCTGAAACGGTGAAAGGGATTATCTCCAAGCTTCCGTTTCCGCTCACGAACGGGCAGAAAGTGGTGCTTTTTCAGATTCTCAAAGATATGGAACGTCCTTTTGCGATGCAGCGATTGCTCCAAGGGGATGTCGGAACCGGAAAGACGATCGTGGTAATAATCGCGGCGATTCACGCGATACTGGAGAGCCGGAAGATGCCAGGGAAAACTCCTGTACAAGTCGCCATCCTCGCCCCGACAGAGATTCTTGCGAGACAACATTTCGCGAGTTCTATGAACCTCCTTGCGGAATTCGGAATCACTTCCGATTTCCTTGTTGGAGGACTGACTCCCAAACAAAAAACTGATGTCAAAGCCCGTCTCAAGAATGGAGATTTGTCCGTCATTATTGGAACGCATGCACTTCTTGAAGATACCGTGCATTTCGAAAATCTCGGACTTACTATCATCGATGAACAGCATCGATTCGGTGTGGAGCAACGGCGAGCTTTGGAACAATATAGCTCGCATAAAACCGGAGGACTTCCACACGTGCTCAATATGACCGCCACTCCTATTCCCCGGACTCTTTCTCTGACCATTTACGGTGATCAGGATATCTCGGTGCTTTCCGAGTATCCGGTCGGTCGTAAGTCAATCCATACGAGGGTGCTCGCTGAAACAGAACGAAACGAAGCGTACAAATTCATCGCAACAGAGGTACAAGCAGGACGGCAAGTGTACTGGATATCTCCGCTTGTCGAGGAATCCGAGACTCTCGATATCGCGAGTGCGGTCAATATGCAAGAAATCCTCCAGAGCGTATTCCCCGATTTCCGGATAGGACTCATCCACGGGAAGATGAAAGCGAAGGAAAAAGATACTATCATGCAGGCTTTTTATGAGCGAAAAATCGATATTCTCTCCTCCACTTCGGTTGTGGAAGTCGGGGTGGATAATCCGAATGCAACGGTCATATGCATCGAAGCGGCGGAACGATTCGGACTCTCACAACTCCACCAGTTCCGCGGACGTGTCGGTCGTGGAAAAGATCAATCCTATTGCTACCTTTTTACGACGAAAAATTATACAGGAGAACGACTCCGAGCGATGGAACGAACCAATGACGGATTCGAACTCTCCGAGATAGACCTCGAACTTCGAGGCCCCGGGGAAGTCTACGGAGTTCGCCAGAGCGGGGTTCCAGAGTTCAAAATCGCCGACATCAAGGACTTGGAGCTTGTGAGCGAGATACGAGCGGACATTGAGGAATGGATGACGAGGAAATAGTTGACAATTATTCGGTCGTAGATATATTACGTTTTTGTATATTTATCCATTGCACGATATGATAGTAGCATTTCTTGATGGTGGTCATTTGACAGTAGGATTACAGGAAAATACTATAGTTCCTCTTAAATCAAGTCAGCGAGCCTTTTGTTACATTTTATGTGTACATACAAGAGAACGAACAGGACAAATTCTCGAAATTACCCAAGATATATCTTTAGTAGATACTTTGAATATTGTGAATCTCTGAAATGTGGCTGATTTAACTTTTGTAATAGGACAAAATTCTCGTAGGAAAATAAATAAAATTTCGGATATAAAAAAACCGGAAGAAATTCTTACTTTTCGTTTTGGCTGATGATCTAGTTTGGATTTGTTTGTGTTTCCAGAGTATGATCCACTTTTTGAAGAACCAAAAGTACTTGAAAGTTATATGGTGTGAGTAGATAGAAGTGATTCAGTGAAGAATGAAAATGTTTTTGTTGTGGAGTATGGTGTGCCGAATTTAGTGAATAGGATTATTCCTTTGGGTGAGGAATTTAAGTGGATGCGGACTTAGTAGATTTGATTTTTCATCGTCTCTCCCTATACTAGGCCGGTATTTTAGTATTTTCTTACATTTTTTCTATGTGACGATGACCGGTTGTAGGCCCAAAAAAGACTCTGAGCGATAACGCTCGAGGGAAGGTGTTTGCCATACACGCAAAGCTTATCGCTATCGCGGCACGTTCGGGAGGTGATCCAGCGATGAATCCGGCGCTTTATGACGCTCTCGAAAAAGCCCGAAAAGCCAATGTGCCAGCCGACAATATCGAGCGTGCCATCAAGAAAGGAACCGGAGCGGATAAGGACGGTACGGAGATTACGGAGATTATCTATGAAGGGTATTCTCCATGAGGAGTGGCAATTGTCGTGAAGACTCTGACCGATAATCGAAATCGAACGGCGAAAAATATGCGACATACTTTTTCAGAGTATGGAGGAAACCTCGGGGAAACCGGATCTGTTTCCAGTTTCGCTTTCAAGTATCAAGGGTATGTGGAAGCTCCTGTTGGTGTCCATTCCATGGATCAATGGGAAGAATGGATCATAGAATCGGGAGCGAGCGATTATGAATTCCTCGAAGATGCTACAAAAGTACGAATCTCCACAGAACGAACGGATCTGATGGGGGTGGTAAAATTTCTGAAAGGACAGGGACTTATGCTCGACAGTTATGGACTCGAATACTTCGCAATCAATGTTATAAATCTGGAAGATCCGGAGAAGATTCTCAAGCTCTACGCTCTCCTTGCCGATCTGGAGGACGATGATGATGTCGAACAGGTTTGGCACAACGCCGAGGTTTCTCCGGAGCTTTGGCAGCAGGCGGAAGAGGCGATGAGCAAATGAAAATTTAGGACCTAGTTAGATTTTGACAAAGAGATTAAAATTCATACACTGTTTCCGTACTATTTTTTCATATTTTCACTATGTCCGATTCTACTGCAATTACCACACAAACAGCCACTATTTTCGCTGAACTCGTTTCGATTCATCCACTCTCTGAATTTGAAGAAACAACTTTTCTCGACCTTTTGGAACACTCTCTTTCTCTCTCAGTGACCGAGAAGAAACGGGTTATCGACGCTATTCCGACGCTATCGCAATTCCAGATCGATGAACTTACAAAAGTATTCGTCGACGAACGCGAAGAATTTAAGAAGCTTCTTTCGAAAGAAGGAGACACCATCAAGGAACTCGTGGTGAAATCACGGGACGGATGGAAGCAGTTGGGAGAAATTTATACTCAGGAACGGGCACAGAAGGCAAAACAGAATGAAGATCAGGTAAAAATCGACGAGATGAAGAAGAGTCTCGGGATTTAATAATGGACTTAAAAGAAATATGAGTGGATCCCCGGGTCTTCGTTGCACTACGCCCGAGGATGACGGGGGTTCATGTCGTCATCCTCGCGAATGCGGGGATATAGCCACTTTTGGTATATAGCTAATCATTTATTATTATCTTCATGCTCCACCTCCAAAACACTTTCAGTCAAACCAAAGAACGCTTCAAGCCTCTTCGTCAGGAGCTTGTAAAAGTCTATTATTGCGGGCCGACTCCGTACAATTTCGCGCATATCGGAAACCTCCGTGCGTACCTTTTTTCGGATTCGGTAGTGCGAACGCTCCGATATCTCGGGTACAAGGTACAGACGGTGATGAATGTGACGGATATCGATGATAAGACGATTCGGGATTCACAGAAAGCTGAAATGAGTCTCCAGGGCTTTACCGAGAAATACACTGAGGCTTTTCTCGAAGACATCAAGCGTCTCGGAATAATTCCGGCTGATACGATCGTGCCGATCTCGACTGCCATCGACACGATGGTGGAGATTATACAGAAGCTTTTGGATAAAGGTTACGCTTATCTTGCGGAGGACGGAAGTATCTATTATTCCATCAAAAAGTTCCCGAAATACGGACAGCTTGCTCATCTCGATATGAAGGGGATGAAATCGAGCGTTCGCATCGATAATGATGAGTATGAAAAGGAAAGTGTGGCGGATTTCGCCCTCTGGAAAGCGTACGACAGAGAAAAGGACGGATCGAATTTTTGGGAAGCACGATTTAAAGTTCCAACCTCTCAAACAGAGCGGATTTCGCGCGAATGACGAGAAACGGAATGAGGTGTACTAAAGGCGTACACTGAATGAGTATCGCGGGAATGAACGGGAAAACTGCCTGTTTCAGAGGTTGTTGTGAGTTGAAGACCCGGGTGGCACATCGAGTGTTCTGCCTGTAATCTGAAACACTTGGGACCGGAAATTGATATCCACATGGGAGGAATCGACAATATATTCCCGCACCACGAAAATGAGATAGCCCAAAGCGAGGCATACAGCGGAAAAAAGTTTGCAAGATATTGGATGCACTCGGGACATCTGCTCGTGGATAACAAGAAAATGTCGAAATCGGCTGATAATTTCTATACGCTTGCCGATATCGTCGCAAAAATGCCAAACGAAAAACCGGGAATGGTCTACCGAGGATTTCGGCTTATGAATCTCCAGACTCGTTACCGGGAGAATTTCAATTTCACCTTCGATCGTCTTACCGCAGCCATTCAGACAGCGAAGAGCTTTGATGAGATTTTAAAACGGTTGAAGCACTACGAAACACCTTCCAGAAAAGTGTTCCGAGATTTCAGGGAGACGGTGCAGCAATATATTCAGGCATATATCGAGTGTCTCGAGGATGACATAGGAACTCCTGAGGCTCTCGCCATCGTGTTTGATTGTTTCGGGTTCATCAATAGTGGAATCGATAACAATTCCTTCTCGTCAGAAGAAAAAGGTGCTATTATCGATCTCCTCCATTCTTTCGATGCGGTCCTCGGTCTTTTTGATTTCTCTCTTCTTGAATTCACAGAGATTCCGGCAGAAATAGAGCTTCTTCTTATGCAGAGAGATGCTGCCAAAGCACAAAAAAACTACCCGCTTGCGGATAGTTTACGCGACCAAATAGGGGAGAGTGGGTATAAAATCGTCGATGATAAAGGAGGAAG
>DNKW01000071.1 GCA_003488655.1 Candidatus Altimarinota bacterium
GTTTTAATCAGATCCTCATACTTCGTCGTAGCTCCGGTGGTGAGTCCGAGTCCGAATGTTATGAGATATACGGTATCTCCGCAAATCTTGGCAGTTTGGATAAATTTCTGTTTCGGGGTATTGAGATTGTATTTCGCTTCGAAAATATAGAGATTGGACTCGTCATTGTCCCCGAAAGTTATCGTTTTTTCGTCGAGCTTTACAAACTCTTTGTATGCACCGGTAGTGAGTGCATAATTCACTACACTATATTTCTTTGAGCTCATCTTCTCTGTCATTTTTTCTTTTATGATGCTCATATTATTGGAGTATCCGGAAACGATATCAGCGGAAGTGAGCGCGAGTCCTACGGTACCGTTTTTAGTGGCTGGAAGAGCGGCTTTATCAACGGCAATCCACGTATTTGGGATATTGATAGAAAAACCTTCCCCGGCAAAAGGAGTGGTACTTAGGGACGTATCGGTGGAAGTACCGCAAGAAACAAGGAGAAAAACACTGCAAAGAACGATTATTTTATTCATAATAGGGAAAGTAAGAAAGTATAAGCTCCGATATGTATACTTACGATAAATAAAAAAATAATACTACAAAGAATGAAAACAATATATCGGAGAAATAGATATTTTTCAAGGTAGATCACTATTCCATACGAACAGATATTATAGAGGAGAGCGAGACAGGAGAATACAAATACCGGATACAGAAAAAAGGTACCCTTGGCTGCATAATCGATAAATGATCAGCCAATCGTCATAAGAAGTGCGAAAAAGTAGAGAAATGCGGAGAGTATAAAGAGATTTTTTGCGATACCGAGATGAAGTTTTGCACGTTCCAATGGGCTTCCGAAGAGACTGTCCTGGAGTCGGAAAAAAGAATCGCCCGTACTTTTAGCCTTGATTTTATCCATAAATTTATATAATGAAACAAGAAGCTTTATTTTCGATTATATAAAAAAATGTCTTTAACACAAGAGCAAGTTATACATATCGCACGTCTTGCGAAACTTCACGTAACTCCTACCGAGGTAGAACACTACCAAAAAGATCTCAATTCTATTGTCGGGTACATAGACATTCTTGGCAATGTTCCTGATTCCGAACTTCAAAAAGTACACTTAAGCATTGAACATTCTCTTATTCCACGACTCGATGAAGAACACCGAGATATCTCTCGTGAGGCACTCCTCGCATGTTCCCCACAGAAAATCATCCACCACCAAATCGCCGTAGATAGTCTCGGTATACGAGCATAAAGATATATATTAAAGTATGTCATTCCCTCGAAGGAGGGAATCTTCCTTGTATTTTGGAATTATCACTGAATTTCAAAAAGAAGATTTTTCTTATTATTCCCCCTATGGGATACATTGTAGATTCCTGCCTTCGCAGGAATGACAGTTATTATCGTTTATAAATCTATGCTTACTTCCCTCACTCTCGAATCATTCAAGAATCACGGGAATCGGTCATTTTCCTGGGGAGAGAAGAATATACTCACTGGACCAAACGGTTCCGGTAAAACCAATATTCTTGAAGCGATATACCTCTTCATAAATGCCATACCGCCTCAGGAGAGGGTTTTTTTGCAACTCGTTCCAACCGATTCTTGAGTGCTTTCTCTATCCGGAGAATTCACCAAAAATACTCTTCCCTATAGCGGAAGAATCGGTCATACGAAAGGGGAATGAAAGGTGCACTTTCTCTCCCAAGAAACTATCATTACACGGGCCCGCCATATAGAACTCATGCCATTTCGAGCGGTTCTTTTTACTCCGATGGAGATGAATATCCTCTATCTCTGACCGAGTCTGCGAAGAGATTTTCTCGATGAAGCGATACTCCTTGCATATCCGGAATTTACAAAAATAAGACGAGAGTACGGTTTGGCTCTGAAAAATCGCAACAGTCTCCTCAAACAAATCCGAGAATGAACCAGTACTCGCGATACTTTGAATCTTTGGGATTCTCTTTTCATCGAAAGAGCAAAATACTATTATCTCTATCGAAAAAAATGCATTGATTTCATACAAGAGCACATCCATTCGGTCGAAGAACTTTTGGAGGAAAAATATACGCTTTCGTTTCAGTATATTACGAAAATCGATTTTGAAAATGTAGAATCCGGCATGTTGCAGTATCTGCGAGAAAACAGGGAACGCGATATTATCACCGGACATACGTATATCGGCCCGCATTTGGATGATTTCCAGTGTATTCTCTCTCATGATATCCAGTCCAATAGTTATCTCTCTCGGGGAGAAAATAAAACTATCCTGATTGGTCTCAAATTTATCCTCATTGAATTTATCGAAAGATCATCCAAAAAAGAAACTATTCTTCTGCTTGACGATCTCTTTTCCGAACTGGACGCCGAACATATCACATCTCTCCTCATACGCGCCGGAAATCGTCAATTATTTATTACGACTCAAAATATACCGAGTTTCCTCATAGATACAGGGGAATTCTCATTCTATGAGATATAATATAAAATAATAAATGAAATAGTAAATAGCATTTGTTTGACACAAACGAGTTTTTTCCATATATTAGGTACGTACAGACCATTATTCTTTATATTTTACATCGCTTCTAATTATGAAAAAAATACTCGCATCTCTTCTTATCGGTTCTTTCGGTTTTTCTTTTCTTTCCGCATTTGCTGCCACTACTCCGGCACCAACGACCATTACAAAGGCTGATCATTTTGAAGTCTCCATTAAGTCTCCTGTTCGTGTAGGGGAAGCAACCGATATGGTTATAAAAGTTCTTGATAAAGCAGGAGCGATAAAGACCGATTATGACGGAACTATCTATGTTACCGTTGATAATGATTCCAAGGCAACAGTTCCTTATGCTGACGACGGGTATACATTTAAGAGTGCCGATCAAGGAACTATCACTTTTTCGAAAGGGCTTTCTTTCACAAAAGAAGGAAAGATGAAAGTAACCGTTATCGATGCGGAAAATGACAATCTTGAAGGCGTGGCATCAGTAACGGTGACAACCAGTAGCGATACGACTACCGTGACAAAAGAAACAGTGACTATCACCAGTCCGGACAATAATTCAGAGATACCTGGAGATTCTGTGAATGTAACAGGAGCGACCAAGAAAAATAGTAAAATCCAAATATGGCTCAACGGAAAACAGGTAGGGGAGAGCCAAACAAGCGAAGATGGAACATTCATCCATGAACTTACGAACCTCGATCAGGAACAAAATGTTCTCCAAGTAAAACTTCTCGACGGGACTGATACGAATATCGGAGAATCTGCGAAAATTTCTTTCAAGATTAGTGCGGGTGGTCCGATTTTCAACACTCTCACTATCAAGGAAGGGAAAAAAGTAACTACCGGAACTCTTCTCAATGTAGAAATATCTGCCGAAGCTAAACTCAAAGAAGTAACTGCAACTCTCGGAGAAAGTACCGGAACCTTCACAGAAACAACGGATGGTGTCTATAACGGAACCCTTACTGCACCAAGTGCAACGGGAAGCTTTCAGATTAGCGTGAGCCTCACAAACGACCTCGGAAAGATTACCATAAAGGAAGTGGCGGAAACCATCGAAACGACCGAACTACCGAGCCTCTTTAAGAATATAAAATCTGAAGTTATCGCAAAAAAAGTTATTTTCACTTTTGGATTAGAAACTGAGCCTGCAGATCTTGCAAAATTCAAGTTTCAATATGGAACTGATAGCGGAGCTCTTACGAAAGAATCTATCACTTTTGAAAAAGAAAAAATATTGACAAAGAGCGGATCGTTTAGTTGGTATCTCCAAGACCTCGATCCACAAACGAAGTATTTCCGAATTCTTGGACTCGACAAGGCAGGGAAGGAACTTTCAAAAATGCGAGCATCGGATATATTTGAAGTAGATCTCTCTCTCGCAGCCGCTTCAAGCTGTATGGTTTCCAATATCTCCTGACTTCAGGTAACCGCCGGGGACGGAACTACCATCCTTTCTTGGGACAGTGCACCGGATGCGACCAGCGGGTACAATGTATACAAGAG
>DNKW01000030.1:0-7115 GCA_003488655.1 Candidatus Altimarinota bacterium
ATCCAACGTCAATGTTTTTTGCTTGCATTATAGGAAATATGTGTATCCTATGGGGGCTATATTATTTTTTATCTATCTTATACTATGTCATGTTGTCAAAATAATGAAGAGAAGACAGAAGGAAAGAAAGGTTGTCATGGAAAAAAACTGGTGATACTTCTTCTTCTTGTCTCTATATTCACGAGTCTTGGAACCGGTTACTATTTGAAGTCTTCAATAGCAGATATGGTGATAGAGAAATATATGAATAATGAGTATCAAAAAGCTGGAAGCAAAGAAAACTATGATCTTCTTGCAAAAGCGCAACGACTTCAAATGGAGGATCAGATTCCACAGATCAAGCAGTTCATAGCAAGCAAAGAGTGAACGAAACCAAGCGCTGACAATACTCCAAACGGAAGCGAGACCGCAACCGTGGCAAAAACACTTACTCAGGATGAGATTGCAGCCATTAAGAAAACCGCCTATATCGAAGGAAACAAGGATGCACTTATTACTCTCGTGGAGTACAGCGATCTCGAATGCCCCTTCTGTATCAGACAATTTACCGATGGAACTATCCAGAAAGTACGAGAAAAATATGAAGACAAGGTAAATTCCGCCTTCAAAAATTTCCGTGGGGTTCCTCATGAAAATGCTGAGGCCGAGGCGAATGCTCTGCTTTGTGCGGGAGATATCGGTGGAACGGACAAGTATGTTGCTTATTATAATGCCATCTTTACACGATCAAAGGGAGGAAATGGAACCGGATTCTCCAAGGATGCACTTCTGCCTCTTGCAAAAGAACTGAAAATCGATGGAAAGAAATTTCAGACTTGCGTAGATTCTAAAGAGAATATCGCACGATTCGATGCAGAAACCGCCGAAGGACAAAAAATGGGTGTTCAGGGAACTCCCGGAACCGTTGTTATCAATAATCAAACGGGAGAATATGAACTTATCGCCGGAGCTTATCCAGTAAGTGAGTTTGAGCGAGTAATCAACAAGCTTCTCGGAATAAAATAATCTTCTTTGCAAAACAAAACTCTCATTCGCAATGAATGAGAGTTTTGTTTTGCAAACTGATTACAAACGAGATTTTATTTTTAACACGATAGGAATTTGCTTTTTTGTGCATTATTTGATATAATCGTAAAGATGCACATAAAAATTTGACTTATTTTGTATTTTTATTATAAATTAGCGAATTACCTTATATATAACACATTATTTTATGAAAAATAGTCAGGGGCCTTCTCTTTCAAATGCTGCAATGACCGCAGGTATTCTCATCGCTCTCTCTGGCCATGCGTGAGCGAATGAACAGACGGAAAACACCTCCCCTCTTCTCACTCCTGCTGAATGACTCACCACCCAAGTACAGTCCAATGTGGCAGGGACACTCTCTTTCTCGAGAGATTATCATGGTGTGCGTTATGACACGACCACCAACACTCTCATTATTTGAGCATTGAATACTGCCCAAGATAAGGGAGAGCAGACAAATGAAGAGGATTTGAAGAAAAAGATAGAATTCTATGAACAGAGGGATATAGAAACATTCTTCCTATTCGATCTTGATATATTCAATGCTGTCTATGGAGGAGATTTAAGTGTTCTTGACGTTTTTCCGGAGATAACAATGCTCCTTGAAAAACGAGATTCCCTTCTGGAAGAAAAAGCAAAAGCACCCACTGAAGAATCATCAAAAATAATAGATAAAAAACTTTTGAGCATATCAAAGGAGATAACGAAAATGAAAGAGCATCTTTCTGTCAAATATATGCAAGACGTGGCGAAAAGAATCAAGGAACTGCTTCCGACCTATGAACAGAAAGTTGCATACGTGGAGAAAATAAACACAGAGAATGGAAACTTTGCGAATTTTGTTACATTTTTCCAAGCGATTTTGCAGAATGGGACAACGATTTCCATTCAAACTCCCCTCTACAAAGACACTGCATACCTTCCAGAGATTTCACTCCGAGGACTTGTTACAAAAACATCTCAGGTAAATGAAGGGGCTTATACCCCAGAACAAAAGACAAGCTATGCAAACCATTTCATAAGCCTCAAGGATGTTCATAATATCACCATATTGTCGAAGTCCATCAATGAATCGAATGTTCTTGATTATCTTGCCGACCTCGATAACGATGGAAAGGTCTCCGACAAAGATATCGGGGTTTTTTCCGGTAAACAACTTTCCACGCTTCTACATGAAACAGAAACGCAGATGACTGTAGATGGAAAAGGAAAAGTTTTTTATAATAATCTTTCCTATATATTTGGACTTGTCGGGATGAAAACAGTACTCAATAATCGGACGGATCTCGTCGCCCTTCTTCAAGTGAATCCTCTCGCAAAACTTCGATTCAATGACGCCTTCAATAGGCTCAATATCTCTGGAGCGGATGTTGGATACGTTCTCCGATACGGATCAGAGTGACTCAAGAAATGGGAACAGATGAAAGGAAAAGTATTGAAGAATCCTCTCGTGGGAAAACTTTTTACAAAAATCCATGACGGGACAAGGAATCTTGGAACAGAAATCAATAGATTGAAAAATGAGGGCATTATTACCAATAAGGAATATGCTCTTATGATTGACGATCTTCAAAAAACAGTGAATAGTGCGAAATTTGAAGAACAAGTAATGTCGCAAACCCTGAGCTTGCTGTCAGGATTTAGTGCTATGTATTTTTCGTCCAAATACGGCGGAGTGCAAGCAAACTACTCAAATCAAGCCATAAATACGCAATTTCCCCATGCGATGAAAAAATTCATCGACAGCATCAAACTCAGTACCGGTATATACAATACGGATAAGGGAAATATGCTTATGGCGGGAATTACTTATGAATGAGTGAAACAAATGAGTGAAACGAGCGCTCTCAACTTCGGAATAGGAGTGAACCTTGGATTCGGATCCAATAATAATGTTCTCCCGGTATTGAGTCTCGGACATATTGCCCAAACCAATTCCGAAGAACTCAAAAACGCAGGAATAGCGGATTTTCATCTTGATGAAAAAAGCTTTAGAATAGGAGGAAGCCTTTCCATGATCAATACCCATGGTTCCATGCTCGGAATCGGAGCTGGATGGAACTCAAATAGGAAATCGGCAATCGAAAAAAAAGCAGCGGAATTTTCGAAACTCCTTGACGGTATGTTCGCCTGCGATACGTCGCTCCCCCTTGAAGCATGCATGCAATATATACAAAAAATGATTACTTCCCCAGGATATGAAAAAGTGCTAATTCTCTGAGAGGGGCTTCTCAGTACAGAAAGCAGGTTTCGCACACTCGGTTTTGATAGTATGAATACAAATGAGAAACGCCGGGTTCTTGAAGACGAAAAAATGTTTCAACTCATGAAATTTCTCAATTTTCAAGCATCGAACGAAGCAGAAAAAGGATGGAATGTAAGCGGGTTCTGACTCGGACTCAGTATACTTACAAAAATAGCGGGGATTCCATTTATTCCGGGAATAGAAATGTCAAAAATTTCTATGAATCACACTCCCGATCAAGCAAAAAAGATGATGGGAGAAATAATGGAACAGGAAGGAATGGGAGAAACAACACTCCTTAGTAAGGACGATTCAAAACTCGGAGAGAATCTCGAAAAAATGCTCGGAATTGAATGACTGAAGGTGTCTTATGAAGGCGGATATCTCAAAATAACGTCCGTTTGATCGAACTTACTGGACTTTCTCTCCAAAAATGGAGTGGATGTTCGCATGGCAGTTTCCAAAAAAATCACCTCTCATATTTCTTACGAAAGAAATATGCTTATTATCGGCGATGTCAAAAGGATGTCTCTTTTCAGTACTCTGACGGCCGATGGGAAAAAAATCACCTTTACCATCGGGGACAACAAATGAACGAGACGAACGGTATCATTCTCCCCTTCTTTTGCAAAGACCCTTGAAAATCATACACCTATGCCAATTAGTGGTATAGAACTCATGCGGGAAATCAACACGCAACAGCAAACGGAAAATCTTCGCGAGAAAAAATTCGGCCTTGGTATTTTTTAAAGAAAATCTCTTGTAATCAGAAAGAATTCTACACTTCATATATCCTATTATTCATCATCCTTTATGAATTCAAATAGCAGTTCCGGATTTATCCGAACATCTCTATCCGCTGGTACTTCTCGTTTGAGAACTAACCTCTCCTCAGTTGCAGCAGCCATTGCACTTGCATCTGGTACCGCCGCGTATGCGGAACAAAGCAATGTAAATCCCGTTAGTACGGATCATTCTCCCCAGATTGCCAAGCGGGTGGACACCACAAAAGACGGGGTTCAAACAACTCTCACAGCAAAATCCTCGGCTTCTGTTTCAGTGAACCATATGTCTGATGCGGAACTTCTGAAATATAATATCAATTTCTCGAGTGATCCAAATGCGACGTTTGTACTCGGATCCGAGAAGGATTTTGCAGGAAATTTGAGTGCTATGAAACAGGTACAGGGAGTTCGGATAGTGAAGGGAAATGTGGAATATACCCCATCGGTAACACTCGATAAGTATTTCAAAGAAGATTCTACTATATATAGTGGAACTGTGCAGAATGTTTTTAAAGGAAATACTTTCCTCCTCAAACATTTTCAATGGTATCTCAATTCTCGACTTGGTGCGCAGGATATGGACATTTCCGGAGAAGCAGACTCTTCCACGGCACATAAAATCGCGAGTATCCTAAAAAACGAACATATCACTGCGGTTTTTACGAATGTGCTCGAAAGTTTTGGTTCTGAGGGACTTCGTATGCTCCAAGTGGGTGGAAAATCTGCCATAGTGTATACGAATCTACCAGGAACAGCAGACAGTCAATCGATTGCAGTCCTCGATCTGCCCACCTATGATGAAACGGGGATCGTTTCATTCGTAAATGCATATAATAACGGGGTCTCCAATCTCCCTCTCTCGACTTTGAAAAATATCACATCCGTTCCCGGACTTGATCCTAACACCGCACGGATAGTCATACAAAATTGGGTATCCGCAGTGAATTCCGAAGTAATAACTCCGAAATATTCAGCATCAAAGACTCTCGACAACATAGCCCCAGGAGGGAAAATCTCAGCAGTAAAAATCTCTCCCACTATTCTCTCTGGAAATGGGAAAATACTTTCCGGAAATCTTAGAGAGCAATCTGCGATAGGAGTAATCTTGCAACCGAGTAATATGAGCCTCTCATATCAGGATGATATTTCCCCGGATAAAATCAATATCAAAGCGAATCTTGGTCTTATCTTGGAGGCCTCGAATCAGGGAGCGAATTCTCGTGTCGCAGCGGAACTCATAATGCTCTATGGGATGGCGAAAACCGGAGCAAGCGTCTACCTCGAAAAGGGGTCAAATATGGAGAAGTTCGCTCTCTCTGTCGGGCATAAACTCGATAATGGAGATACTATGAAATTTGATATCGCAAGTTTTTATCAGTATCTCGAGTACAGTTTTCCCGGGATAACTGCCAAACAGCGTCTTGCACCAAAGCAGATAGGAACTTCTGCAAGTTACACTCACAAGGAGCTCGATCGTGAAGCTATCGTCAAAGAACTCACAGGAACCATTCGTCTCTTTAAGCTCGAATCTTTGAGCGTCGGAGAGATTGGAAATATTACCCAGAATATTAATAGCATCTTTCAACAATTTCGTATCGATGGAGGAATTCAAGGAGGAAAGCGAGTCGAAGGAGAGCTCAATACTGCAGTGGATGTCATGCAGCTTCTGAATCAAGGATTTAGCAACACACAAGTACGGCTCGATATCGCTCCAAATGTAGGATATGTCCGATACGATACCCTTCTCTGAAATGCCGGTTACAGTGAAATGAGTGCTGGACTCAAGACCAAACTCAGCGTTCTCTTTCCTGACCAAACCGTCAAAGGAAGTGTCTTTGTGGATGTAAAAACAGGAAGTGTCTATACACTATGAGCCGAACTTGCCAAGAAATTCAATTTCGGAGAAGGTGCTGTCTCGGTAGGATTCGCTTCATACGGAAATAATCAAAAACCGGTAAAATCCATAGGAGGGAAATTCACTATTGATAACCCCTTTGGTCTTCAGGATGAGACAAGTACTAACGAGACCTCCAAATTTCCGTCACTTTTCGCCACTTCAAAGAGCTCGAAATACTTGACGTATACAGATGCGGAGAGAGATCGCGGACTATCGGACGGATACAAGATTACGCCAAAGGTAGTGACCCAAAATACACTTGAGGTATTGATCGATCAAACCACCTTCTTAGCTGGAGACAAGATCAATCTTGATCCGGTTACTAAGCTTATCAGTTCTCTGGAGTTCGATAATGGAGGATTTGCCGTTGCTTCTGTCGCTGGAATCAATGACGCGAGATATACGCCCTTTCTCAGTGTTGTAGGAGGAAAACTCGCCATCATAAACTTCAAAGCACTCAACCAGCAGATGATCGCCGACGGTATTCCTGCCGGAGGGATTAAAAATCTCTTGGTATCAGTGAATGATGCAGGAGGACTTTCTCTCTACAGTATCGATATAGTAAAATGATCTGTGAAGATAACTGCTCAGATTTTGAGAGCGTTCAATGTAACACCTGCACAGGCTGCAGCATTTCTTGCCGGTACGAAAACTATTGCTGGGATAAATATTGAGAATATAGATGCTCCAACTCAAAATCTTGCTCCGACAGTGACACAAACTTACAATAGCATTACAGCGACAAATAATATCAGTGATGCTGATGCACCAGTGCAAAATGTACTCTACTCTCTCTATGCGGCGGATGGAGTAACTCTTATCAAGAGTAAATCAACAAATATATTTACTGCGGCGGATGGAGTGCTTCCAGGAACTTCCTATCAAGTAAGAACCAATGCTCTTGCACTTAATAAAACCACAAATCAATATGTTTTATATGTATCGCCATTTACAACTATAACTACTGGCGTTACTCCGGACACTACTCCTCCAACNNGATGACTGCCGGTACTCCGGCTGTGATAAATCTCTCGGGACTCACTCCAAGTACTGCATATAAATACTACTTTGTTTCAAAAGATGCTGCAAATAACGATCAAGTGGCAGTTTCTGCAGGATTGGCGATTACAACGACGGCAACTCCGGACACTACTCCTCCAAC
>DNKW01000030.1:7202-7777 GCA_003488655.1 Candidatus Altimarinota bacterium
CCGGACACTACTCCTCCAACTACTCCAGCAACTCTCGTACTCACAGGAAGTGCCGGATCTACGGCGGGGTATACGAAAGCAACGGGCATCAGTCTAAATGTTGCGGATGTTGCCGATCCATCGGGAGTTCAGTGGTTTGTGTCCGAGACAGCGAACGGCGTTGCTGCGACGGTTCCCGTGGCAGGAGATGCCGGTTGGTCCAGTACCAAACCGACAAGCTTCACTCTTTCAGGAACAGCGGGGTCAAGGAATGTTACAGTATTTGTGAAGGATCTTGCTCCTACCAATAATGTACAATCTGTAGGAAAAATTTCTACCATTACGCTGGATGGAGTTACGCCGAATACTCCTACATGGACGACATGAGTAGACACGAAATCCACCGCTTATACAAGCAGGAAAATAACTCTCAGTGTAGGACCGAGCGGAATCAGTGCAACGGGATTATCCGTTACGGCATGAGGAGCTATATCAAATGTGTCAGTTTCAGGCGGAGTCGTTACTTTCGACTACACCACACCGGCGGCGCCAGGAGATACCATCACCATTTCTGGAAATTCTGGAGCTGGAACGGC
>DNKW01000030.1:7940-8598 GCA_003488655.1 Candidatus Altimarinota bacterium
CTGAGCATAAATACCGGAAATGCCTATACAAATTCTACATCGGTAGCCATAGCCGTAACGGGAGATACTGATAACGTATGAGTAACCGGTTGGTTTGTTTCAGAAAGCAGTTCTACGCCAGCTCTCGGTGATTTTGTTGCCGAGCCAACAACCGCCACTATAAGTGCGGGAGATAGTGTAAAAACTCTCTATGTTTGGACAAGAGATGCTGCCGGAAATATAAGTTCTGCAGGAAGCGATACAATTACACTGGATGGAGTTACACCAAGCGCTCCTGTATGGACGGCATGAGTGACCACACAATCCACCGCTTACACAAGCAGGAAAATAACCCTCAGTGTGGGAGCAAGCGGAATCAGCGCAACGGGATTATCCGTTACAGCATGAGGAGCTATATCAAACGTGTCAGTTTCAGGTGGAGAGATCACTTTCGACTATACCACACCGGCTGCAGTAGGAGATACTATCACCATTTCTGGAAATTCTGGAGCTGGAACGGCATTCAGTACGACGATTAACACCCCAGCATTAAATTAGGGTCTATAATAAACTGTTTGAGCATTCCCGTTATATGCAGAGTTTTCTATTCGCCTGGAATATTATAATGGTATACTCCATCGCTATAAAAGTGAGATATTAACACTTCAAACAATATAAT
>DNKW01000030.1:8695-11426 GCA_003488655.1 Candidatus Altimarinota bacterium
AAATTTGGGGTCATTATATTGTTAATTGGAGTATTTTTGTATAAATTCGTAAAGATATTTTGGATTCCTTTGCTCATGAGATAAAAATATTGATCTATCACATGATAACTTATCTCTACTTGCTATAGTTTTTAGTCAAATTTGATTTAATCAGATTTTTAATAAAAGTAGATCAAGCAAAATAGATGCAATTCTGCCATTTCAATCCGAAAAAGGATGGACATAAATAAAATCAAGAATAAATAAAAAGATACCATCTTTTTTATTTTCTACTTCTTTTTCAGAATATAATTTATTATTAAAATATTTAATAATTCTTTGCATTTCAGCTTCAATATTTTCTGGACTTGCATATGCTTCTTTTTCCTTAGTCCATCATGGAATGTCTCTAAAGTATTCACTTTTATCTTCAGTTTTTGCAAAATTATTTATTTTTTTATATTCTCCAGGAATCATCCAAATTATTTCCTTTCAGTCTTTATCTATTCATTTCTGATTAAATTCCTCCGGATAAAAAGTTTTATGCAATCACTTTATAAAGCTTTCAGTAAGCAAAGAATCGTCATTTAAAAATAAAGATTTCAAAACAAAATTTGCAAGCCTTTCAATGTCTTTATTATAAGCATTTATTGCAATTTGCTTTTTATCCTCAGATATCCTGGGTAGATGTTTTTCCAGATAGATATCTGTAGTTAATTTAATAACATTTTTGATTTGTTCCAACATAGTTTTTTTTATTTAATTCTAAAAATTTTATTCGCTAAACTTATCCCTAAAAGATTAAAAATAATAACTGATCCGAAAATATCTTGGATGATAACCGAATATATTATGGGAATAAGGATGAATTGAAGACGATATCTGAAAAAATAACTTCTTTCTAAATCAAATTTATGTTTGACGATATCTATGAGAATATAAGAGAGCAATAGATATACAACAGAACCGGTATCAATGCTATTGTGAGACAGAAAAACGCCGAATAGAATCATGAGAACAGAAATAGCATGGTTTGTATGATCCACCTTCAATTTATATATCCAGTATAATACGATGGCAAGATAGATGCTTGTTATTACTTGATTATAGCCAACTAAATAATAACCTATTCCTCACCAGATAACTCAAAAGAGTATTCCAGCATAAGGAAACCAATTAAGCCCATGTTCATTATGTCCATCGGCTATTTTTTGGAAGAATCAAAACAGAAATGACAGAGCACTTATATATATAAATTCCATAAAATAAAGATAATTTATTAGGATACTGATTATTTTTGTAATTTACAAATCATAAACTGGGGAAGGAGAGAATAATATTCGAATTCCTTTTGATTTATCTGCCGGGATTTCGGATCTGGAAAACAGTCAGAATAATCTATTATTTTGAAGTTATTTTGGATGATGAGTTCCATGAATTTCTCCATTGTCGTATGGTATTTTGGCATCTCAAATCAAAAAAATGTTTTATATTTTAATTTATCATTTTCGTAATATCCATTTGTCTTTTGTATTTTCCAAACATCTAAATAGTCATCCTCAGATTCGGTAGTAAAATTGATTCATTCAATAACCGGGTTTTTATGACTCCATATGAATATTCATCCGTCATTTAAGAGACGATACACTTTTTCAAAAAAGGTCTTCTTTTCCGAAAGAGAACAATAATGCAGTACTAAACTTGCAGCAATAACATCAAATTTCTTGTCTCAGAAATCAAAATCGAGAAAGTTCCCTACAAATAGGATAGATTTTGGGGTATTTGTTTTTGCAAATTCTATATTTTTCTCGCTTAAATCAATTCCATATGATTGTTTTGTATTCAAAGAGTACGTTTTTAAGTGATACCCGAGTCCACATCATATATCAAGGAGTATCTTGTCTCAGATATCACTCAAAATCATTTTTTTCATATTGTACTCTTCAATGTGATTAATCTGGAAATGATCTTTTTTGAGTTTTACATACTCATCTATAATCGAGTTATAGAAAAACTGTACTTTTTCTGGTATATTCATAACTTAGTTATTATAAATTTTTACTGAATCAACAATACTACTCCATTGAAAAGCCTTATTACTTGCAGATCCTATATAAAGATATGTAGCATTACTAAAATTAGCAGAAGTATATCCACCTATATTATTCCATACACCACAATTACTTTCTATACATACTTGGGACTGGTTAGTGTTTTTATTTATTGATATCTTTACTTTATAGAATGTATCTAGCATTGATGCGTAGGAGTTTATATGACTCGTATCTAGAAAATTGCAAAATTCATATCATGAAGTTGATGTACAACCAGTTGGCAATGGTGTCTGAATAATCGTTGGCTTTGTTACTGATTGTAATCAAGTTGAATTGATTCAAAATCAAATAGAATTTGTATTATATATACTCGTATTATCTCAGAGAGTAAATAAGAAATATGATGAATTTGTCCTTGTTAATGCACTTCCTTGTACATTCATCTCAACACTAAAATTACTTCCAAGTCCAAGTGAACCGAGATTATATTGGAGATAACCATTAGACGCTCCAACGATAACTCAACTTCCCCCAGTCACTCAACCAAAAGAAAGATTCCCTCCGGTTCAAGATGGAGGTAAGGATGATGAACCAGTCTGATAGAGTTTCCAATCCCCCGCAACATCATATGGTGCATATGCCACCAAACCATATCCGCAAGCATCCTGAATCTGAATACATTCAATCGTCACCGTCAA
>DNKW01000056.1 GCA_003488655.1 Candidatus Altimarinota bacterium
TCCAGGGTTTCTGCGAGAATTCCATAAAACAGATTGAGGTGTTCCTCCGTATAGGGAACCTGCTCCACTTGTACGCCCGCTTTTTCTGCAACGCGAATATTGTAGCGTCCCTTTGGTTTCATACGAGCAAGGATAGTCTCATTGTCCTGATGAAGATCAATGAGAGCCGTATTTTTCTCTATGAAGTTCTTATAAAACCCTTCTTTAAAACCAGGAAGAACAACCGGAAAAAGCGGTTCTATCTGAATAAATACGACCTTTTCTTTGAAGGAGAGTTCTCTAAGAGCCCCCGAAAGGATCTCCTGAGAATCTCCCTTATTCGTAAGCGGTCCACCGACACAAAAAAATCCGTCGCACCCAAGTCCGATATCTCGCTTCTCGACAAGCACATAGGAGAGGAGTTTTTTGTCCTCATATATTCCGATAAAAAAACTCTTCTTTGCATATTTGGTTTTAAGGAGCATTGCTTGCCATTCTATGGTTTGCCAAATAGGATTATAGTCAAGTGAAGACAAAAGAATATCTATATCCTTTTTAATATTTGCTGGAAAATTGGCGGTTATCTCAAGTATAAAAGGAGAAATCATAGGGAGAGGGATTTTTACGATACGGAATTATTCATAACTTTTAAATTTTCTATTAGCGTATGGAAAAAAGATTATTTTGCAATAAATTTGCAAAGAAAGGCAGAAAGTGCTATAATACCCTCGTATTTAGTTTTTAATGTATGTTTTTGTATGAACACACCTATTGATATCAAGAAAAAAAATGTCGGATCTATCGACATATTCGAATTTCATGGAGAGCTTGATGAAACCAATGCAGACAAGACTTTCACTGCCATTTATAATACCATAGGGGACTTTGCCGGAAAAAAGATTATTTTCAATTTTATGGGCCTCAAGTATCTCAACAGTAAATCTATCGGATATATTGCGGATATCTTCTCCAATATCGAGGATGGAAATGGGGTGATGTACATTACGAATATGACCGAGGAAGTGAAGGATACCCTTGAACTTGTGGGTATCACTTCCATTATCAGTATCACTGATACCGAAGAAGAAGCACTGAAGGCAATTGGTGCCTAGTTTCAGATAACTCTAAAAAGTACCCGAATTATCGGGTACTTTTTTTGCTTTTAATTTAAAGATAGGGTATGATGGAGGAAATTACCCCTTTAATATCTCTCTATGACACTACCGGAAACAGAAGTAAACAAAAATCTCAATCAACAAGGAGAGGCACAGAAGACTCCCGAGAGTTGAAATACCCGAGCGGTTTTTTTTGAAGGAAAATCCGATACCACTCGTTTTCTTGAGAAAACTTCGGATTCTATACGTACCGAACTCGCAACGCTTCGTGGACTTCAAAATATGAACCCAACTCCTGAGCGAGAACAGCAAATATTTAATCTGGAACGAAAAAGAAAGCGTTCTATGAGTTTTGCTCTTCTCCAGACAAAGGGAACTTGAACCGAAGAACAAAAGATGGAACAAAAGAAGGTTCTCGAAGGAAGAGAGACGATGGAAAAGCTCAAAGCTTCCGATATCTTATTGCTCAAGAAAAAATGAGTGGATCTCGCGAACTTTTTGCTGGTTCCAAAAAACGATCCAACCGCTTCTGTTTCTCGCGATACTCTGAAAGAATCGGATGGCTTTATCGTCAATTTTGGAGAGAATAAAAACATCAACCATATTATCGGTGCCGGAGACATCCTTCCACCAACCGTAAGTCTGATAAAAATAAATGGAGTGGAAGGTGTCCGATGATACAATCCCCGTCCGGGATATTATGAACTCAAAACAGGAAAGTACCTCCCTATTTATGATGGAGATACGATCGAGGTGATGAAAATAAGTACTTTAAAAAAAGAGGAACTTGAGAACGCCAATAAGGCCGACGAGGAACAATTGAATCATATCGCACAAGAAGACATCCGAGAAGAATCTGTGCGAAAAATCTCATTGGAAGAGAAAAAGAGTTTCATGAATAATACAACGATTCTTGCGAAAGCTGTAGAAGAACAATATGGTATACCGTGGCAAGTAATTGTCGGACAGGCAGCTCTGGAATCTGGATATGGGAAAAGTTGACTTGCAAAGGACGGAAATTATTTTGGAATCAAGGGAGAGGGGAGGATATATGCTACAAGAGAAATATACAACGGAAAAGAAGTTATGGAAAACGCTTCATTCCGAACATATTCGGATATAAAAGAGTCTTTTATTGACCACGCAAAATTTTTAGCAATACAAAATCCTCGATACCGGAAAGCTTTTCAGTATGCACAAGATATAACGCCACGACCTTCTTATTATCCGAAAGATTATAATAAGGCCAATTATAGTCCGAAAATGTTTCTTGAAGCTATTAAAGAAGCTGGATACGCAACTGACGATGAATATGTAGAGAAGATTGCGAGTGTTTGGAAAACAAATGATATAGAGGTTGCCTAATGGTATCTTATAATTTTATCTCTAAATAGACCTCGGCTCGTTCGAGGTCTATTTTATTCTTGCTATTTCTATAAAAAGTCTATAATAATAGGATATTACCATTTATTGTCAAATATATGCGTATCACTCCTAAAGATATTCTTATTCCTCTGGTTTGTGAGCGGTTTTTATAATTCTGTCTCCGCAGCCTCCCCTCTTGATATATTCTCCAAATATCTTCCAGATATTGCTGTCGCTGACATATATCAGGAAACAAAGTTCCTGTATTTGAGAGTTTGCAATCTCGGTTGAGCTTTCACCGATTCCGAAAATACTCTCGTTCTTGCTATCAAGAAGCTTGACGG
>DNKW01000083.1:0-1586 GCA_003488655.1 Candidatus Altimarinota bacterium
AACATAGAATATGTGCTTCCCGATACGGAAACAATGAAGCAATTTGATTTCACTCCAAGTCTCGTAACTCTCTCTATTATCGATACGGAGGATGCGACAAAAGAAACCAAGACAAAAGTGCTTTTCGGGGATGTGAATCAGATTCATATGAGTCTCTCAAGCCTCTATATCACTTCTCATCTCACAACCAGCTATGATTTTCGATGTGGTGCTCTTATGAAGTGTATTATGCCGTACTACTACCGAGGAGAAAATACCCTCATTCACAAGCTTTCAGTGAAAGATGACACGACTTCTTATGTAGCGTCTACCGTCATTCCCGGAGCTCCTCTGAATCAATACTCTATGGACGAAGATAGTGCGTCTCAAAACTTCCGAATCGTAACAAGCCACTCCTATCCGAGTCAATCCACTGAACTCTTCATACTCGATCCGAAGCTCCAGATTCTCGGAAAACTTCAGGGTATCGGAAAGGATGAAAATTTCCAAAGTTCCCGATTCATCGGAAACCGTCTCTATCTCGTAACTTTTCAGCAAATCGATCCGCTCTTTACGATCGACCTCTCGGACAGTAAAAATCCGAGAATTCTCGGAGAATTGAAAATCCCCGGATATTCCACCTATCTTCACCCCTATGATGCAACCCACCTCATCGGAATAGGGTATGATACCAAAACGAACCAGTGGGGAGGAACACAAAATGCTGGAATTAAAATCGACCTCTATGATGTGGCGGATGTCGCCAACCCAAAACAACTCTCCACTCTTACGATTGGAGATCAGGGATCCAGTTCGGAAGTACTCCAAAATCCGAGACTCTTCACCTGGTATGCGAAAAAAAACCTCCTCTTTATGCCGGCAACTCTTATGACGAATGCCGGCGATATAAATGAACCGTACCGAAACAAAGATGCTTGGCAGGGAACCGTTGCCCTTAGTATCGACCCAACAAATGGCGTAAAAGAACAGTCCCGCATCACTCACATAAACACTGCCGGGTTGGAAGCAAAACGATTGGAAGAGTGTAAAAAATATGTAATAGATAGCAAGCCTGTTTGCAAAACCCTTATCGGCGGAGGAGAATTTTGTTCCACTCCTCTACAGTCCTATGTACCGCCCTATTGCTACACAGATTCCCCAATCGGTGAATACCTCGCTAACCAACTCTGGAACTTCTCCAATGATTTCGTCATTCGTAATCTCTATCTGGATAATACTCTTATCACGGTAAGTAATAACAAAATCCAAACGAATGATATGGAACAAAATTATGAGAAAATAGGAAGCGTGGAAATGAAATAAAAAAATGCAAAAAAACCCTCCCGCAATTTACTGCGGGAGGGTTTTGTTTTTTCACTGGAGCCAACGATGGAACTCGAATCCACGACCTCGTCCTTACCAAGGACGCGCTCTACCAACTGAGCTACGCCGGCTTATAAGCTATATAAGCTCGCCTATTATATGGTCAATCAAAAAAATTCAAGTCGAAGTTAGAAAAACCTTGTTTTCCCGTACATCCAGAAGTCCTTCTTCCCTGAATTTCTCTACCATTTCCGTATTACTGATATCGCTCAAGAGCGCCCCTC
>DNKW01000083.1:1732-4777 GCA_003488655.1 Candidatus Altimarinota bacterium
CATCGGTCTGTTTTTCTCTTTTATAGTATCCCGCAAACGAGGAACTGTTCGCAAATCTTTCACCGTTTATAAAACTCGTGGCCCCGAGTCAAAATCCTCGGTAATCGGAATGATTCCAGTACGACCGGTTATGTTTCGATTCAAATCCCGGTTTTGCGAAATTCGAAAGCTCGTATTGAAGGAATCCCTTCGATTGCAATCATTCCATTCCAGAGAGATATTCATTTCTGATTGTTTCTTCACCGGGTAATTGTGATTTCCAGCTAAGAGGATACGATTCGTCTTCGAGCATATAGATACTCACATGTTTCGGGGTGATTCGAGCAAATATCTCAGTCAAGTCCGATATTATCTGTCCTGGGATCGTTCCCGGAAGCCCAGCGATTAAATCAATGGAGATATTCTCTATCGGACTTTTCGCAATACTGTCCAGTGCTCGAAAAATAGATTCGTTCGAGTCCGTACGCCCCACCATGTGGAGCGATTCGCTATTCAGTGTCTGAATCCCGAGGCTCAGTCGATTGATTCAGAGTTCTGAAATAGCACCGAGATACTCGTCCGTAATATCCTCAGGGTTGGATTCCAGAGTAATCTCGGATATGTCGACAAATCCTTTTTGGATTTGAAATATACCAAGAATTTCGGATACCTGACCGCTTGTCAAAATAGAAGGCGTTCCTCCGCCAAAATAGATTGTCTCGATCGATACTACGGGATTTTCCGCAAAAAAACTTCACATCTCCTTCTTGAGAACATCGATATAGGTGCGAACTTTGAGTGCATTAAATCTCGGTGTGAGCGCGAATTTGCAATACTGACACTTTTGTCGACAGAAAGGAATATGGAGATAGAAGAACATGTTTAATTATTTTGAGTAATTAATAGATGGCTCACTCCGGGAAATAGCCCACCTATTTCTGTAGTGAGATTTTCTACATAGTCATTCCGATGTGTCTCTTTTTCCGATTTTTTATTCATTCAAAGAATATACGCAACTCGCTCTTGTGTATTATTTAAAGGCATCCAGTATAAAAAATACTCTAAAATATTCATCTCCGTTTTCCCCAGTGCCAGAGTCTTAAAAAAGCTATTCGCAAAATCCAGGAGAATGGGTCGGCTTATTCTGAGAATAATAAGAGGAAGAGCTACTGGCGACATGCCCGGTATTTCCGACTGAAAAAACTCTTCTGGTATTCCCGGATCTTTATGAAATTTTCGCATTTTTCCTTGCACGGATGATCCTATATAATCATGTTCGTTTGTTCAAATCCTCCTATCTCCTATAGTAAGATCTATTCGTACAAACTCATTTATATTGCCTGATTGGCTGATGATATAATCGCATCATGCTATATAATCATCGTGCTGAGAGGTATAGTAAAAAATGGCATTTTTATTTTTCTTCAGGAGATGATGTCGCAACAAAGAACCGATAATCATCTCATAAAATTTATTTTCATAATATATCTCGGCAGATACTTTAAGTTGATTTTGTACGGTATTTGCACGGTATTGGTATTGTATCTTGTCAGAAATATATGTTATCTTCTGTTCCCGTACCATCCACGGCAAAAAGCTTTCCGGATAAGAAATATGGGGAAGTTGCCTGAAAATTTTCTTCACTCAAGGAAACACTTTTCCATTCGTTTTGGCAATCTGTCAGTTGGAAGGAAGATTATATGAATTCATAGAAAATAGTATTGTATTTTAGAGGTTCGTACTATACTGAAATATTATTTTTTGTAAAGAGAAAGGAGTATGCACTCAAAACCACATTTATCTTTTTATATACCATTTCCACTCCTTCATATCCATGACGGAAAATGCGGATATCAGAGCAACGACGAGAAGGGGGTTAAGTTCTGACGCGGCAAATCCACATATCTCAAATTCTATGAATTGTTCGTAGAACTCCGTGGCATAGATTCCAAGAAGCCCTATCGTCGCGAGATATGAGACTCTCGGGTTTCGAATGGATAAGCTCATCATTCCTATGATAGCAAGAAGCATGAGTTCCTGTTGCCAAACAGCACATGATCCTCGTATTATTTCAACTGTTTCTATAATAACGCTCAGCACGACTCCAAAAAAGAGTACACTCTGAGAACGAAGCCAATTTTTCATGTGAAAATAGTAAAAAATAAGTTAATATGCACTGAGAACCACTTTAATCTGTTCATACACTGTCTCCACGTCCCTGGAAGCATCGATGGTATAGACTCGCTTCCCTTCCTGCGCCCAGAGAGCCAAAAGTGGGAGAGTATTGTCATAGAAAATCTCTATTCGTTTCGTCACCGCTTCGGGAGTGTCATCGGGTCTCTTAATAAGCTTCTGCCCGGTGAACGGACTAAAGTCCCCCTGGAAATCCGCTTGGAAACTCTCTCCTGTTGAGGGATCGATTTTTCGTCCTGCGAGCCGTTCAATGGCTTGTTCCCGTTTAAGATCGAGAAACACTACGAAATAGGCGGGGAATACCGCGTCGAAGAGGGCTTTCTGAGCGCTCGATCGTGGGATTCCATCGAAAAGGATTTTATCGCTTCCGTGCGTATCTCGATAGTGTTCGAGCATCGCCGTTATAAGATCGTCCGGAACAAGTTTCCCTTGCTCCATGTGCGATTTCACTTCACCGGAACGCGGATGGTCAAGCTCCGAGAAGTTCCGAAGTTTCTGTCCCATCTCGAAAAAGCCGTAGCCGTAATCGGTAGCGATTTTACGAGCCTGAGTTCCTTTTCCGGAACCCTGTATTCCAACAAGGAGGATATTCATAAAAATGTTGTTATTTAAAGATCTCTTCTTTCGGATAGTAAGCC
Organism: Candidatus Altimarinota bacterium; assembly: GCA_003488655.1. GTDB lineage: Bacteria > Patescibacteriota > Gracilibacteria > BD1-5 > UBA2023 > UBA1545. The sequence goes on from DNKW01000083.1 coordinate 4,543, forward strand.
GGATTCTGTGTCTCGACATACATCTATCTCGTAGTACGGTCGCCCGTACTCTCTAGCGAGGTATACTCTGCCTATCGACCGAGATCGTCATAGATAGACTGAGTACCATTCCTCTTGCACCATATAGGGTTTGCCACATAACCATTCCGAAGAATAGCTACATCCGCCTGAAGCGGACTTTTCACCTTTCACCTGCCGAAGCAGACTAGTATCGTCTCTGTGGTACTTTCCGTAC
>DNKW01000060.1 GCA_003488655.1 Candidatus Altimarinota bacterium
GACAATCCTATCCCCTTTTTAGTGATGGAATGGATCTTATATACATATTCCCATCCATCGCCGTTAAATAGGACAATATCCTCTCCAATACTCGCTCGGAGAACTCGCGAAACCTGATGGACAAAAGAAGTATCGGATATATCGATGTCTTTCCCAAGCGAAAGATGAGGGAAGAAAAAACGTTGCATAATAATGAAGAGATTGGAAGTATTTTGTATGAAATTTATGATTATTTCTTTGCAAAGAGGATTATTGGTGAGGTTTCATTACTAGTATATGGAAATATTATTATTTAGAAATCAGATTTTTAAAAACCCTGCCAAATATTTGACAGGGTTTCGCTCTATAATAGATATAGAGCAGGAGAATAGAGGCTGGCTCTATTTAAAAGGTTGAGGACAGGCGTCCTAGGTTTTTTTAGTGTCCAAATGACATAAGCCAGAAAGATTAAAAAAATATTTGTTTTTGTTTTTGGGATATCTCCTAAAAACTAAGTATAGAATAACTCATATTTTTTATAAGTCAAATTATTTTTAATTAAATCTTAACAATTCATAACATAAATCAAAATGCAAGATTTTTTTAAAATATTTTGCATTTTTATTGACTATACATACACTCACCCTCATATATAGTTTATAAAACTGAGTTCATGCCAGCAAAAACCGCATTGTCCGATGCCCTCCCGTCTTGAATCCCTCAGATAGGGAAAAAGCGGGAAGACTCTCAGGAGCTTGTTGATTGTACGATTTTTTCTACCAGAAATATTCTTGGTGGATCTGAAGAGATTGATTTCAATACAGTAAACCTTGAGGAATTTATCCATTTTCTTAAAAACGACAAAACATTAATAAATGATTTTTTAAAAAAAGAAGAACGTATTGAACAAGTTCTTTTTCCCTTTTTCGATTTCTTAAAAAATACATATTTTTCTAAAAATACATCCATTCCCGAAAATATCAAAGATATTCTCATGAATCATCCTTCTTTGCAAAATGGGATTATTTCTTATATCGAACAGAGGAATTCACACATCCTGACAAGTCAACATGTCGAACAATACGATACTATTGCCTTTCATTTGTTTCTTCTTTGAATGGATCAGGATTTTGATCTGGTGAAAGATATACAGTCAGATTATTTTACCAAAATCAGCGGACTTTTCGTTGATTCTACCGCAAGAGTCTCACAATCACTCGGTGTTATGAAAGTATGGGTACGTGAAAATCCATCGGAAACATTGATTCTAGAACTCCATCGCTGCATACAACTTGGTGAAACCCTTAATAAGCTTGCTCTTATCCATTCCGTAAATTTCGAGGAACGGCAAATATCCTTCGACCTTGGTGTAATTATCAGGAATAATATCGATTCTCTTCTCCGGCAATTAGATTCCAATTTCGTGGAAAATCATATCCTAGGAAAAATGCTTCGCAATTTTTCCGGAAAAGTTCAAGGCAATTTTGCACATGGAATCATAATGAATGGTTCAGTCATCCAGATAAACCAGCAGGCTTCCCATATAAAAAAAGAGCAACAAGAAGGATTCTCTCGTCAGGAAGCAGCCGATTTCTGACAAGATGATAAAAATGGAGAACTTTACAAAAAAGAGAAAAAGATTTCCGAAATAGTTTTTCTCTGAAATAGAGCCCTTACAGAGCTTATTAGAATCGAGCAAATAGAAAAATTGCATTGAAGTATTTCTCCGGAACTTTATGAAGAAAAGCTCAAATCTCTTAATGAGATTATTTATATTTATAGTTATGCCGTAGGAAGAGAATTAAGGACAACGGAAGAAGTATTTATGGATATTGAGTGCAATGGTATTAGAAACGAATTTCAAATTGAGGCGCTCTATTATATAATCCTGTATGGTGTTGACATAAATGAGCTATCTCTTGAAAAATTGATAATTTTTTTCCTCAACAATAAAAAACAGATTAATAATTTTTTCTATGAACAATCGGATATAAAAATCATTGCTCAAACTATAAAAAAATTACATAACTCCAAAGAACGCCTGAAATTTCTTCCGCTTATAAAAAGAATTCATGCCTCTCTGAATGAAAAAGATATTTCTTATTCCACTCTCAGTTATTCTAAGATATACCTTTCTTTGTCTCTTTTTTATATCGAATGTGAGGGGGAAAAATACATGGAGTATGCACAGAGGTGTTTTAGTAGATACAAAGATCTGAGCGCCGGTCTTGTTGATGTCGAAAGAAACACCGGTAAAATTCAAGATGAGAAACATTTTTATGCCACTCTTTGACGTGCGGATGAAATAATGCGGCATTGAATATCCGTTCATAATAAAGAATGATTGCGAAAAGCATGAATATTTGCACTTGAATGAGCCGTGGAACGCTATCAATTGATGGCAATCTTGTCTATAGAAGCAGAGGTTGGTAAAATCATTGCCTCTATGAATAATAGCTGAGATAATATATTCTCACAGAATCAGATCAATAATTTTTTTGGGAAAAAGATTGCAGAAACCATTTTTTATAATCTCTGTACCATCACAGTAGTGGGAGATTGTCAGAATTGTGAGAAAAATCAAGACACTATCGAGTGTGCATCTTATAGAAACTCTTCTCAAAAACAAGAAGGGAAATGTTCTCTCGTCCCATTTAAACGCGGTTTTCAAGAAAAATCCATATCGCTTGCTGGAGGAATTTCCATCATCTTCATCTATCCATCCGTTTCTGAAAAGATTTTTGAAAAAATCTTTTCAGAGCAATATAAATTAATAAAAGAACGTTTTTTAAACCTCATCACCATACACCACAAAAACACGCTTCTTCAGGAATCTCAAGTAGAGCTTGAGAGGTTAGCGTTTTATGATGGCGAAACAGGATTGCCAAATGAAAATAAATTAATAAGGGATATACTCTGACGAGAGAAAACTATCATTCTCATCGATATTGCCGGCTATAACGATATGGTGGCAACACAAGGAGGAAAAGACAACTGGAGAGAAATAATGAAAAAGGTGACACTGTATCTACAAACAAAAAC
>DNKW01000048.1:0-5845 GCA_003488655.1 Candidatus Altimarinota bacterium
TTCATCTGTCCAGTATCACATTATGTGTGGTACTGGATGATGAGCATATACTTCTCTATTATCTTTCACTCTCTATGGCTTCTAAGAAAACAGCAAACATCCGTATTATTGTACGAGCATTTGAACACAAACTCGTTGACGAAGCAGTGAAGAAAATCGTTACAACCGCACAGGATTCTGGGGCTACCGTTGTGGGACCAGTTCCACTCCCAACGAAGATTGAAAAGGTGACAGTTCACCGCTCAACATTCGTTAACTCCGATGCTCGTGAACAATTCGAAATTCGTCGTCATAAAAGACTTCTTGATATTGTAGAGCCAACGGCTAAAACTTTGGAACTTCTTCAGTCTATCAATATTCCTTCCGGAGTAGGAGTAGAAATCAAGGTTTCCTAATTTATTCTAAAAAAATAATTCGTAATAATCCCCCTCGACTATGTCTCGCGTTTGTCAACTCACTGGTAAAAGAACCGCTGTTGGAAATAATGTTTCTCATTCCATGAGAAGAACAAAAAGAAAATTTTACCCAAATCTTTTCTGGAGAAATGTAAAAGATCCTGCTACAGGAGTAACTTTCCGCGTAAAACTTTCCGCAACTGCTATTAAAACACTGAAGAAAAAAGGTATTTTATAAGAGGGTAGGGAGGAGGTTTATCTCTCCTCTTTTCACCGCTTTTGCCCTGGTGGTGGAATGGTAGACACGCAGGACTTAAAATCCTGTTCCTCATGGGAGTATGGGTTCAATTCCCATCCGGGGCACCATATAATTTCATTCAATTTCAAATAACTATTCACTAATAATTCCATTTTATGCTTAAGATTCGACTTTCTCGTTCAGGAAGAAAACACGTTCCATTTTTTCACATCGTCCTCACTGAACACAAACAATCTGCAAAGCATGGATATATTAAAGTTCTTGGATTCTACAATCCTATCACGAAAGAGCTCAAATTCGATGAAAAAGACGCAGCACCATATCTCGCGAATGGAGCACAATACTCTGAAACTCTTGTAAAAGTTCTTTCTCGAGCAAAGAAATAGTATTTCAGAATAGTGTCTTATTCCCTTATGTTTTCTCCTATGACTCCAAAAGATTTTCTTTCTTTTATCATAAACGCTCTTGTTTCTCATGAAGCAGACGTGATAATCGAACAGCGAGAAGATGAGCTTGGTACACTTCTGACGTTGAAGGTAAATACTCAAGATATGGGTACTATCATAGGAAAAGAAGGGAAAACCATCAACGCTATTCGTACGGTTCTTCGTGTGTACGGTTCTAAAATGGACGCACGCGTAAATCTCAAAGTAATCGAAGATTAACTCTCATTTTTCTTAAAATAAAACTCCCGTTAAATCCGGGAGTTTTATTTTAATATCCGAAAAACTTTACTTTTCGCCTTAGGTGAATATAGTACGGAACAATACTCTTTTCTTTCTCTTTTTTATGATTGATATAGCTTTTGCTGCAGGTTCTGCCATTGACCCGAATCAAGTATACCAACTTGATGACATTATCCGTGTAGGAATCGCTCTCGTGGTACTTATATCCGGCTTTCTTTCCGTTATTTTCATCCTTTGGTGAGGGATGATGCTCATCCTCTCTGGAGGAAAGGATGAGAAGGTAAAACCTGCGATCAACAGTATTCGATATGCCGTGGTCGGACTCATCGTCATTATTCTTTCCATATTCGTCGCACCGAAAGTGGGGGATCTTCTCGGATTGAATGTTTCCACCTATGTTTCGCCGAAAGTGATTTTCTCCACTATTCAGGATCTTTCCGGAAAGTTCTTTGGAAATAAAAATGAAATTGATCTCTCTTCGGGGTCGAACGGGGGTGGAACACTTCCTTCTGATTTCTCTAATTTATAAAAAATAAAAAAAGTGTTACTGTAGTAGCACTTTTTTTATTCTCTCTTCCGTTCGGTGTTTTCCGAGCAGACAATCATAATGGGTATATTCGTGATATCGGATGGTGAGAACTTTCCCCGTCACCTCGAAACTGAGGTCTTGAACCGGAAGAGAGGAGAGCGTCTTGTTTCCGAGAGGATTTTGTCATAGAACGGTAGCCCAATCGATGGTAGTGCTCCAGTTATTTGCCCCGGAGATAGCATGAGGATAGGGGAAGCCTCAGGAGACCATATTGAGGATATTCCCCGTACCACTTTCGAGAGAATTATCTCCTCTGAGAAAATAATGAAAGGTATCGGAATACTGAACGATGCCACTATTTAAAAAATCCACTTTTACGGTGTAGTTTCCGGAAGTTATTGGTGTCGGCGAGATATTTCTTACTGTTAATAGATAGGGATTTGTCGTTGTAAAAAATTGGCTTCCTCAGGAGAATGTATATTGGAGGCTTGTTCCATTTGTAATGACATCATTTGCGGTATTTTGCAAAACTCCATCTCCAGTAATGGTGATATCTGAGGGAGCATTTGGCGAAGTGATATTTGAAATACCAGAAAATGTAAACCGGAGATTATCGGCGGAGAAGTTTTTCGCGACTTTGAAAGTGTTTTTAAAGGTTCATCCGTCTCAGTTTCCATCTTGCAGGCTGTATATTTTCCCGTTTCCACTGCTTGCTATGAGGAGGGTGTTCCCGGAGAAATAGAGACTCGTTGGTTTTCGAATGCCATTTTCCGCTCCGAGAAGCACGGCTATACCCCCAGAGGTGATGTCATAGGACAAAACCCGATTGTTCATCGTATCGGCGATATACAGGTGGTTTCCGGACGATATGAGAGCACTCGGAGATGAAAGTTCCGTATCGATCCCCGAATGTGTGATGATATTCCCAGGATAGAGAGTTCCTATAATTCGCGTGGTTCCTGAAAATACCGCATTTCCCGTGAAAGAGAGCGTATAGTTCGTAGTATTCTGTATCGTTGGAACGGTGAATTGTCGTATCGCAAGCTTCATAACAGCCCCCGTTTCGCTTGCCGTTCCCGAATAACTGTCGCAGTATCCCGTCAGAGTCCGAAGTCCAAGGAAAGTGATAGGAAGATTCGGTCAAAGAGTCGCGAGAAAGGCACCTGTGAGGTATTCTCCCCCGAAACTCGATTCTGTCGCATATATTCCGCTCCCCGTAATATTTCCGAACACTTCTGTGAGCTTCTGCTCAAAACTTTCATTTTTATTTCCTTCCTCCAGTGTTTTTTTTGTCGCCATATTCGATCCGAGTGAACTTGAAACAAACACTATTATACTGGTCATGAGAATAGCCGAGAGAGTGATTCCGATGAGGAGTTCGATGAGGGTGAATCAGCCTTTTTTGAAATTATTATATTTTTTAAACGTCATTTTTCATTTTTAGGAGATATTTCCAGTCTTTATTGTAAGAACTTTCATTTTTTTTGCAAAAGAAAGGGAGATGTGATAGGATGGGAACAATTACTTTTAATAAAAAGATCATATGGGAAACATTGATTCCGGCTATTGAAACAATCGGCAGAAACTATCTGAATCTACAAAAAGCCAGATGGAGTTTATGGTGAACGAATTTTTGACATCCATAGAAAAATGAAATCCTGAACAAGTGAATCAGCGGGAGCTTTTTTCAAACTACATTCGTGGCCTAAGTAATAATGAAAAAACAGAAATAATTAAATACTTGGACGAGAGATTTTTTGACGAGCGCGACCCTCGTAAAAAAAACGGGATACTGCAATTGAAAAATGACACAAGAGAACAGCCTACTTCGCAATCTTCCAAGGAAAAAAATAACAACATCCCATTCAAGGTTATTTCTTGATACTGCGACATCGATGCGATCGGAGGATTTGCGGATGGTAGGTATTCCGTCATAGATGTTCAGCAGGCAAACGATCAAACCCGCTCCCATTATAATGATCCGAAGTTTGCTCAGGAGGGATTTGAAAGGTATGATCTCATTCTAAAAATGGATCGAAAGAAGAATTATTATTCCAATAAGCCTATTTATATTCGCTATGAGTCAGATACTGCAAGGTTGCATATAGGTTTCGAAGGGAGGACATATTCCATAGCCGCTCCGGCGAACACTGTTACACGAGAAGGTGTTGTAATACCAGTTCCTGGGGGTGGGAGAGTTTATCGAGAATCGACTTCCGGCTCCACTCAGATGACCGTTGATATCGGAACCTCGAGTGCCAAACTCCATTTAATATTAGATGTTTCCTGATTGCGATAGTATCTCTCTCCCGTACACCCGTAAACTATTCTCATATATTACTCTCTCAATCTCCGAACCACTCTCGCTTCGGAGATTTTTTATCGCTTCGAGCGTATATCGGACATTTGCCGGTTCGTTAATGGTTCCTCGGACTGCCTGTGGGGAGAGAAATGGAGCATCGGTTTCTATGAGGATTTTGCTTAATGGAAGGAGTTTTGCGGTTTCCCGAATCTTCACCGCCTTCGGATAAGTGACAATCCCGGAGAAACTGAAGAATATCTCATCGGAGTACTCCATGAGTTCCTGTGCAAATGCATAATCTTCCGAAAAACAGTGGACAATCGCTTTTTTTACCCCGGATTCTTTGATGTATCGGAGCGTATCTTCGTGGGCATCCCGAGTATGGATAATAACAGGAAGATTATATTTGAGAGCGAGTTCGGTCATTTCAAAAAACAGGATTCTCTGGGTTTCCTTTTGCTCTCCCTCGTTTCCCTCTTCAAGGTGGTAGTAATCAAACCCGATTTCCCCGACAGCGACGATATATTCGCGGTTTTCCTGCAACAATCCTTCCAATTCTCTCACCATTTCAGGGATTTCCTCTCGCGAAAGCGTCTGTCCCTCGGTCGGATGGTATCCAACCGTTGCGTAGTAGGATTCGTACCTTTTTGCGAGTTCTATCGCCTGTCTGCTCGTCTCGATGTCGCACCCGATCTGGGTCGCATATCTGATACTACTTTCTTGCATGCTCGCAACAATTTCGTCCTGTCGGAGGGCGAATTCGGGAAAATAGGTGTGGGTGTGGGTGTCGAAGAGCATGGAGAGTATCTGTAAAATTGATATGGTATTTTTGATATTTTTTATATACTGGAATAGTATATTTATTTTTCATGAAATATGAAAACCAAATCCCAAATCTCTCACATCCTCACGAAAATCGCCCGAATGTACCCGGATATCCGGACGGAGCTTCATTACGAGACGCCTTTTCAGTTCCTGATTGCGGTGATTCTCTCCGCTCAAACGACGGATAAGCAGGTCAATAAGATAACCCCTCCTTTGTTTGCCCGAGTTCGCGAACCGAATGATATTTTGAAAATATCTCTTGCAGACTTGGAGAAGATGGTTTCCTCGGCGAATTTCTACCGAAACAAGGCGAAGTTTATACGAAGTTCGGGAGAGAAACTTGCTTGCGAATTCTCCTCGATCATCCCGAATGATTTGCAAAAAATCCAAACACTTCCCGGAGTGGGAATCAAAACAGCGAAAGTGGTACTATCGGTGCTCTATGATGCGCCGTATGTCGGAGTTGATACCCACGTGCACCGGGTTATGAACCGTATCGGCATCGTCCGAACCAAGACTCCAGAGGAGACCGATAAGGTTCTCGAAAAGAAGCTCACTCGCGAGCAGAAGCTCATCATCCATCATCCGCTCGTACTTTTCGGACGGTACCATTGTACGGCACGGAAACCGAAGTGCGAGAGTTGTCCGATTCGGGAAATGTGTGATTATGGTCGGAGAGGGTTGATTTCTGAAGGAAAATCCATATAGTCGGAATGGTAAAAAAGTCATTTTCGCGAATAAGATATTTATTTCTCGTCCATATGAAGCCAGTGGCTATACTGAAACTTGCCGAAGCCATATGAACATCGAAATAAAAATCGTATCCACTCAAATGGAATATTCATTCAT
>DNKW01000048.1:6061-6834 GCA_003488655.1 Candidatus Altimarinota bacterium
TTCATCGAGTATGTCACCTCCTCGATCACTTCCAATATCAACGATCGGATGAGTATTTCTCTGAATCTCAAAGCGGGATACGACGGAGATAATGCGGAGGTTATAGAATGTATATCCGCTCTCAAACAGGCGAGCTCCGCCGTTCAGATACAGTATATATCCCGTGAAGAAGCATTTGAGATTCTCCGAAAACGGGATCCGGAACTCTCTCGTGTTATCGAGTGAGATAAAGATAATCCGCTTCCCTCATCCATCGTCATCAAGAATATCCCACTCGGAGAGTACCCGAATATCGATGTCGTCGTGAAGCGGTATACAGGAATTATTCAATATGACGAAGAGCGGTCGAAGAAATCATTGACGGACTACCGTGCGCAGTATGAACGGATACAGGGGCTCATCAATATCCTCCTTTCTGTGCATTACGGAATCTATTCAATTATCGGTTTTTTCATTTTTGCGGTGTTCATCATCATCTACAACAGCATCGGGAATTTCGTGTTTTTCTATCGCGACGAGATTAAGATTATCCGTTTGGTCGGAGGAGAAAACCTCTTTATCTACGGACCGTTTGCCATTCAGGGCGTACTTTACACGGGTATTGCGTACCTTATAGGAACTTCCGTTTTTTCCCTGCTCGTGAAGAATATCAACTTCTCGCTCATTACGGATTTCCCCGTTTTTATCGACAAATTTTTCACTCTCTACGGGCAGATGTTCTTCCTGGAGTTTTGCGTTATCCTTTTCGTCGGACTTCTTTCCGGATTTCTTTC
>DNKW01000076.1 GCA_003488655.1 Candidatus Altimarinota bacterium
GCGACCAATATAGAGACCCATAAAATGGACGCCCTGAAACTCATGACGGAACTCGAAAAAGAGAGCTTTGACGCGATACTCCTCGATGTTCCCTGTAGTGCCGAGGGACGATTCAAAATAGACGACGAGCGTTCGTACGGATTCTGGACTCTCACAAATATCCGAGACAAAGCCATAATCCAGACAAGCCTTCTTGAGGCGAGCATTCCGCTTCTGAAGAAATGAGGAGTCCTCGTCTACTCGACTTGTACGCTTGCTCCGGAAGAAAATGAGGGGGTGGTGAGCGATATTCTCGCGAAGCATCCTGATCTCAAGCTAGAGGTTATTGATACGACCAGCATACCATTTGCCCGACCTGGAATTACGAGCTTCGAAAAAGCCCTATATAATAGCGATATAGGAAACACGATTCGCATCCTGCCATCCAATCTGACGGAGGGGTTCTACGTGGCGAAGATTCGGAAGATATAGTTTTGATTTTAAAGGATATTTAATATACTGCAGAGAGAGATATAATCTTCCTACTTTATTAACATTATGTCTATGAATAAATACATAAAAATCTGAATATTGCTATTACTTAGTCCCATAATGGTACTAATATTATCATACTTTGATATATGAAATGATGTATTAGAATTCTTTGGTATAATGTCTATATTTGTATGAATTCCACTATGATTAATTTCCATAGGATTTTGAATTTCTTATTCTTACTCTAAAGATAAAAGTCATGGGCTTGTGATACAACCCACGTACAAAGAAAACGAATTATTACAAAGTAGGATTTTTATATGATTACCTATAATGATGGGGATATGACTTTATCTTTTATTTTCACCATCCCTAAGCTTAATAATCAAACCAGCAGATATTATTTTTATAAAATCATTTTTTATAGGGATTCCTTTGCTGATAATTTTTGCCATAACTTACTCCTATGTTAAAGACAGGAAAGGAAAGTTATTAAAGAAGCGTGCTTATGATATAGGAATATTTCTTTGAATATTGTGACTATTTTGATTATATGATAAGTTTTCAACCATACCCCTATATTACTTTTTGATAATATTTTTCTGTTTGTGATTATTTTGATTAGTATTGTTCATACTAAGTATTTTCTATACCACGAAAGAAATAGAAGAATATTTGATAGAACCATCATTGAAGAACACTAATCAAATTACAGACAGTAATGGGGTATCCTCGTCTAATAATAATGATCTTTTAGAAATAGAAAAAGAGTTTTTTGATGAGATTTTAAAAGAGTGAAATCTTCAAGAGTATCAAGAGTATTTAGCAGAAACTAAAGAATTATATACTGACTGAATAAAAGATGAGCAATCTGAAAAAAGAAAAGAAGAAATCAAAGTAGTACTAAACTATATAGATGAGGAGTATAAGAAGTATAATTTAGTATAAGAAAATCTCCATACTGGATTATTTCACCTCTTTCCTCAGCAAATCCACCAAATAACTCTTCCCTTCCTTGTTGAAGAATATCTTCGCGTCCACCATGCGGATGACATCGACATCGTCGAGAATTTTCAGAATCTCCGTTGCCCCCTTATAATAGACATAGGCAGTTTTCTGGGTGACAAATATATAAGCACCGCTGATTTTGTAAACTTTTACATCCGTCGTGTGTTCGAGATCAAGTGTTTTGGAATACTCTTTTTCTGAATCAACGATCCGGAAGATTCCTTTCCCTTGCTTTTCTCCGAAAAGGATTGTTTCACCGTCAAACTCCCATACCTGAGAGATAATATCCATTCACCAATCGGGTTTTTTTAAAGGAGTCACTGCTACATCCGTCTGATCAACAGGAAAAAGTATTCATTTTTCAAAGAAATAAGGAATTTTTCCTATATGAACCACGGCCTCAGGAAATTGCAACGCTCCGGTCTGATATTCGAAATATTTCCAACTCGTATTGGTATTGTCTCCGTTATAGATATATTCTGGGGTTACGACAATCCGATCATTGATGGCAAGGATTTTTTCACGAATATTCGATAGAGTTGGTCCTGCAAATCGCATCGTATCATGACAAAAAAGCTTTTCTCCATAATAGGAGATATTCGTGCACTGAAGAGGAATCCCTGTTTCCCGATCAATAATGTTTGAAAATTTTTCGGTACTCTGAGAATAGCTGAGTATATTATTGCCATCCGTAAAATACTGTCATCCGATATGTTCGTATGTCGTCTCTATGCGGTGGAGTATCTGAAAATCTGTATCGACGACCAGAAGCGAACCCGTGGAAGTATCGTGAAGAAGAAAAAAGTCACCATATAATGAAAGTCCGCTAAAAGCAAGAGGCAGGGGAGAATATTCCGGATTGGCGAAAAGATTGACTACCGTGGTATAAAATGGATTCTTCTTGGTAATGTCGAGAAGAAGTGTAATGGGAAGATATCATTTTTTCTGAATGGAAATCGTATACTCTCCCAGATCAAATATCGTTTTAGAGTTATTATTATATGGCTCGCCATTTATAAAAATATTGTCAGGTGAAGGAAACACGTGTATGTCTATGATTCCAAAAGGCTTAAGAAATGCCTGTTTGGAAGTATCCTCCTGATTGAAAAATCGCTCATAATTCGGATAATACCCCTGAAAGAAGAAAAAGAGAAACGCCGTCATAACAATCACCACCACCCAAAAGATGCGGTCTTTATTTTTATGTATGCGGATTTCTTCTTGATATGAGGGAATCATAGAACGATTTTAATTATTAGAAAAAAGGGGATAAAAGATTTTGTCATTCCGAGCGAAGTCGAGGAATCCCTTTGGGTCGGGTTGTTTGATGCAGAAATATCAGATATTTTCATGATTCATGTCTATGGGTTTCTTAACAATATTGTGTCAACGAGATGCTTTAAAGGGATTTCTCCACTTCACTCCGTTTCGGTCGAAATGACAAGACTCTAATTTTTCTCTTTATTTTGAAGTAAAAGCTAATTTTATAATTCGAATCTTTACTTTCTTTTCATCTTCTGCGTCGTCTCAAACACTCCGAGTCGTTTTCAGAAAAAGAGGCGAACTTGGCTCTCGATGGCAGGAAGAGAGAAAAGTGTCAGGGTCAAGATGGGGATAAGTGCCCATTGGAAGATATTGAACAGGTAATCCCGCTTACGAAAAGTTGTGTATTTTTTCATAATGAGAATCGATATGATACTCGGAAATATAATGGTGGCAAATATCCAAGTGAAGAGAAAGGAGGTAATAAGGGGAATTGTGAGACTTACGATGGATTCACGAACCGATAAAAGAATACCGGGAATGTATCCGATAAAAAAGAGCATCAGTGCGCCTCCTGACCAGAACAAGTGATTCAGTATCAGGTACCTTGTTTTCTTGAATTTTTCGAGAAATGGAATATTTGGGTTGGCAACAAACTGAGGGATGACATACTCGATGTCAGTACACCCCCACGACCAGCGCCTGAGCTGTTTATATTGTGATTTTACGGTCTTGAGAAAAGTTTCCTCCTCGACGATATCCATTTTACATACCGCCGGAACGTTCACGATTCTAAACATTCCATCAAATGCGAAATAACTTCGCCAGTATTGAAACCCGTCTTCAACGATGCTTGTCAGCGACCAGAAATCCGCTTTCTTGAGACAATACAGAGACTGACCATAGACTGCGAAGTTCCGGTAGAACTCCGGATTCTGCGACTCGGAAAGCTGCCAAAATGTCGTCCCCATGGCGATAAGCCGAGCGAAAAACGTTCCCTTGTGCCAATTATTGGCGTACACGGGAGTATATTGATAGATGGCGTTTTGATTGTGTTCCGTGGAGAGAAAAGTATAGCTTGTGATGAGAAAGAAGTTTGTTTCCACGAGAGTATCGGTATCGATAGTGGACACGAAAGTCATATGATCATCAAACTCTTCCATTTCTGTATACCGTTTTATTGCATAGGTAATATTGGAACCCTTTACTTTTCCTTCACCTTTAATATCTGCGGGATGAACCACATTTACAATCCGCACAGGAGAGGTTCACGAATAATCGGCAACGATTTTTTCTGCATTTTCCATCGCCCCGGGTCCGCGCTCTTCGGTTGCGAGAAGGACGGTGATATTTTCCAGATACGGATAATCATTCGCGATAATAGATGCGATATTTTCAGCGATGACGTCATAAGGCTCGGAATAAATAGGAACGATAACAATGTGTTTCAAATGCTTCGCTTCGCCAAGGATCACCGGATAATCGGAATAATCGTGTTTGTTAGTACGAAGGAGTCGGATATAGGAAGTGAGGACATAGTAATAGGACTCAAATACCTTTATAGTCCAATAGGAGATATAAAAAGCTATGAAAAGAATACCCACCTGATAGCTGATACTCAAAAGTATTATCGGAATAAAAAAGATAATACAGAGAAAGATAAGGGGGAGCTTGGAGAGAAAAGCTTGGCTCAGAAAATACGGATGAAGTTTCATGTTGCAGTATAATAATAGGAATGACGGGGATTATAGAGAAAAGTGGGGGGATTGCAAATTATCTGAAAAGTTTCCCTTTACTTTTGCTTTCAATTTCATACTATTTTATGAAATTACGTTGATTTCATGATTCATCGCTTTTCGATAGTATTTTCATTTCTCGTACATATGAAGCCGTGGACATCCTTAAATATATCAAGGCCATATGAACATCGAAATGAAAATACCATCTTTCGCTCAGAATCAGATTGACTAGGAATCCTCATAAACTCACTCTCTATGAAAACCATCATCGTCGACATCGCTCCACGAAATATCAAAACCGAGGATCTGGAAGCTCGAATGACCGAGCTCGAATCGCTCGTATCCACCTATGGCGACACAGTGGTCGTGAAGCGCATCCAGAAACGCGACACTCCGGATTATGTCACGTACGTCGGAACGGGGAAACTTGATGAGATGATCGCCGCAGGCGAGGAGCTCGGAGCCGAGCGGATCGTCATCGGGAACATACTGAAACCGGCGCAGATCTACCATATCAATGAGATTCTCCGGGAACGAAAATCCAAAATCCAAGCCTGGGATAGAATCGATTTGATTCTGAAGATATTTGACCAACATGCCCATTCACCGGAAGCCAAGCTCCAGATCGAGCTTGCCTCCATCCGCCATATGGGGCCGCGGATTTTCGGAATGGGAATGGAGCTCTCCCGACAAGGATGAGGTGGCTCCGGAGCTATGCGCGGACTTGGGGAAACCAACACCGAGATTATGAAGCGCCACCTTCGCGACCACGAGCTCAAGATTATCGAAAAACTCGAGAAGTACAGTAGAACCCGGAGCGAACACCGCAAGGCCCGCAAGCGCAAAAACCTGAAAACAGTCGGAATCGTCGGATACACAAACGCCGGAAAATCCACCCTTATGAATACCCTGACTCATAAATGAGTCCTCGCCGAAGATAAACTCTTCGCAACTCTTGGGACGAGTGTCGGGAAGATGATGCTTCAGAGAAAACCTCACACGAATGCAGAAACATGGAAAAATAGTCAAATTTGTCGTGAAAATTGAGCATCAGAGTGAGCTGTACGAGATAGTACAGTGAACGAGGAAGCGGAAATTTGAACGCAAAGTTGGCATTTTAACATGTTTCCGGTACTTGTGAATGATACCATCGGATTCATCCGTGACTTGCCCCCAGAACTCATCCGGGCGTTTTCTTCGACACTGGAGGATTCCATAGAAGCCGATATATTGCTCCACGTCATCGATGCGAGCGATCCGAAGGTTCTCGATAAAATCGACATTGTGGACACGACCCTGTCGAACATCGGAGCCACGCAACCGAGAATCTACGTGTTCAACAAGATCGACCACATGTCCGAGCTCGCCATCCTTATGATGTGGGAGCAGTTCGCGGAACTGAACCCTCTCTTTATCAGTGCGGTGAGCGGACGGGGAATAGAGGAATTGAAGGAGAGGATTGGAGAGATGGTGGAATAAAAATACCCCATTCCGAATTCGGAATGGGGTATTTTTCAAAGTTCTACTTCTCCAAATCTTCCTTTGTCAGTCATGTCTGTTTCAAAATTGCCATGAGAGTCCCAACGGGGATATCTTTCTTGTGAAGTGACACGGTCGTTCGTTTCTTCGAAGCACTCTGGTACATAATCACGTGACTTCCGGTTATGTGATCTTCCATCCATCAAAACCTCTTCAAGAACGCGATAATATCTTTCGGTTTATACTGTTTCATAGACAGAAACTGAGGAGATAAAACGGGTTTTTTCTTCCACCGGGACATATTCCCCATGTTTTCTCTGAGACGATATATATGCTTTTATAGCATCCTGTACCATCTCTCTTGCCTCTTCCATATTTTCCCCATAGGAAACGCACCCCGGTAATTCCAGAACTTCCACGGTATACCCACCCTCTGGCTCCTGTGTAAAGATTGTTGTATATTGCATAGTATGGTTGATTATAGAATATATCAACATTATATACCGAGGGCTAGAAAATCAAAAAGATTTTACGTTGCAAGGTAGAATCCCCTCTTTATCAGTGCGGTGAGTGGTCGGGGAATCGGGGAGATGGTGGGGTAAAAAAATCCCCGAAGTCTCCTCCAAAGAGTTATCGGGGAAATATATACAATACTGTTTACTTACATAGACTCTCGCAAGGTACTGTATCTTTATCTCTATCGAGACTGTTAATTCAACAAGAATTGAGGTAGTATCTCGCTTCCTCACATGAATTCATCTCTGTACAGTAATTCTTTTTTATCGAACAGGAGAATGAACCAATGATCGGAGTGATAATACTTGGAATTGTCAGTATATTTTGTACAGAGGGCTTGGTTGTTGTTTCATTTCAAGACTTTTCTACTGGTTTTCTTTTTCCTTCGCAGTATTTCCAGACCCCTACTACATTTTTCTTTGCCTCATCCTCGGCTGATTTTAGTTGATTATCATATTTGTTCGGAACTTTGTATACATAGTTAAATCCATATCCTTCACGTATTGCCAAGGCTTCATAATAAACACCTCATGATAGAAATATATGTCCAAGTGTACGACCGTATTTATCGATTGTATCTTGTGTAGGATCTGTTTCTATCGTAATAGTCTGTCATGATAGGGCTTTTGTTGCAAATTCGCTCGCTTCTCTTCCGTAACATTCTTCATAACCGGTCCGAGTTGAATACTTTTCCGGGGTATCGATTCCGATAATACGAATAGTTTTTGTTTCACTATTACGAATTACTTTGATTGTATCACCGTCCGTTACCGAAGTGACTACATATGTGGTATTATCTGTAGCCTGTAAGTGTTCGATTACTGCACTGACAAGATATGATATCCTTTCATTCTTTGCTTGTTTCTCTTTAAGTGTCTCAAGAGCACGAATGAATTTTGCTCTCGAGGTTCCTTTGCTTATAATTGCCTCAACCTTCTTAGTTACAGCATCGATAGCTATAATATCTTTCTCATTCGGCGTATAGGCGAAAGTTGTTCCTGTGAGATAAAGTACAAACAGGATAGAAAATAAAATTCTTCTCATAAAAAAGACGTATTAAAAAATAAATACGCCAAAATAGGGGGGGGTTGTCCGGTGTTTTGGCAAACATAAAAGGGATAGTCCACTCTATGTTCGCCAAAACATTGTATCTAATTCCTGAAAAGGAAGGAGATAGTCGAGATGGACTACCCCTTTATATTTTCAGAAATTAGATAAATTTAAATACAATATTTTGGCACTTTCGATTATACCAATCTAGAAGAAAAAGCAAAAAGAAATCCTTATAAGTATTGCTTATAAGGATTCTTATCTCACCAGAACTCTCGGAACTTTCGCAAAAGCGAAGTAATTCGAGTGCAAATTGAGTATCGAAACGAGGCGTACGACTGTACGATGAGTGAGACACGGAAATTTAAGCTCGAAGAACGAGTTTTTCCGGAAATTCCCCTTATTTCTTGATCACCGTCTTGTACATTTCAAGCACATCCCCCACTTCCGGTCTCACATCTCCCTTGTAGGATATTCCACACTCATCTCCCGCTTCGACTTCATTGACGTCGAGGAGTCCTGATTTGAGGTTGGCAACTTCTCCGTTGGCGATCTTCTTACCATCTCGGATGAGACGGATCTTCGCTCGGTTCTCGACTTTTCCGGTCTTAACTTCGAGTCCGACGATCATTTTGTCTTTTCCGGTATAGAATATAGCCTTCACCTTCGCATCTCCGAGCTCGACATCCTCGTAACGGGTATCGACCATCCCTGTAATGATCGATTCCACTCGGTCAAGTACATGGTAGATAACCTTCTTGTCGATGAACTCGATCTTGGAATTGGCGAGGGTATTCTTGGCTCGCACCCCGACTCCGACGTTGTAGGCGATGAGGATCGCTTGGCTCGTACCCGCAAGTACGACATCGGAATCATTCACATCTCCGACAGCGGAGTGGATGAAGGTCACGCGGGTTTCTCCTGTAGAGAGCTTGGAAAGGGCGTTCTTGAGAGCTTCCAAACTTCCATTGGATTCACACTTGAGTACCACTTTGAGTTGCTTGAGTCCTCCGGTTTTGAGTCGGTTGAGAAGGAGATCAAGGGAGGCTCCTTCGAAGTTATGGATACTTTTGGTGCTCTGAACGAGCTGGAATTCGTGTGCTTTTGCAGCAGCGGTGAGAGAATCGGGAACTACCTGGAGGATATCCCCTCCTCCGACCGTCTTGGACATACCGGAAACGAGCACGGGAACCGATGGTCCGGCGTGATCGACATTCTTTCCTTTGAAATCCCGAAGGAATCGGACACGCCCGCTTGCTGATCCGCAAGCCACATAGTCTCCTTTCTTGATGGTTCCGGTATTCACGAGTACGGTTGCGAGAGGCCCGAGCTTCGCATCAAGATGCGATTCGATCACGGTAGCAATAGCGGGGCGATCTACGGTTGCCTTCAGATCCATCATCTCAGTAGAGAGGAGGATCATATCGAGGAGGTCTTCGATACCAAGTCCGGTATGAGCGGAAACTGGAACGACGATAATATCTCCTCCCCATTTTTCCGGCTGCAATCCCTGTTCTGCAAGCTGTCCATATATGAGCTCGACATTGGCTCCCGGTTTGTCCATCTTATTGACGGCGATAATCATGGGAACACCTGCTTCTTTGGCATGATTAATGGACTCAATGGTCTGAGGCTTCATACCCTCATCTCCCGCGATAACAATCACGGCAAGATCGGTAAGTTTCGCTCCGCGCGCTCGCATGATGGAAAAAGCTTCATGTCCCGGAGTATCAAGAAAGGTAATCTTCTTTCCATTTTTTTCCACCTGATAGGCTCCGATCTTCTGGGTAATACCTCCGGCTTCCCCTTTGGTAATCTCGGTATTTCGGATGTAGTCGAGAATAGAAGTCTTTCCGTGATCGACATGCCCCATGACAGAGACGATCGGTGCCCGAGTAATCATCTTCGATACATCATCATTTTTCAGAAGCTCTTCGATATTTCCCTCCATAAGACTGGAAACGCTTGCCTTGGTGCTGATTTCTTTGATAATCTTGATTCCAAATATTTCCCCGATGAGAAAACAGGTATCGAAGTCGATCTTGGTATTGATAGTGACCATCATCCCGTTCTTCATAAGCTCGGTGATAATCTTCACGAGCGGAACCCCGATTTTCTCGGAGAATTCTTTTACGGTCAATACCTCTGGAATAGTAATCTCCTGTCCGGTCTTATCGGTCAGGGTCTGTTTAATTTCATCGATGTCTCGCTCTTTCTTTTCCGAAGTGGATGCCGCTTTCCCAGACCGACGGAATCCTCCATCATCTTCCGCATACCCTCGAGTCTTGAGCGTTTTTCTTCCTCCGTGTCTCTCACCGAAAGAAAATGGCGACTTTCCAGATCCTCCCTTGGTTTTATTCACCCCGAATACTTTTTTCTGGGCACCTCCCGATTCTATAGAACGTGGAACAAACACAAAAGGTGTTTCATTTCCTTCCTTTTTTATAGGAGGAGCCTTGGTGGCAGGGGAAAAGGAAACTCGTGGA
Source organism: Candidatus Altimarinota bacterium (assembly GCA_003488655.1). Lineage (GTDB taxonomy): Bacteria > Patescibacteriota > Gracilibacteria > BD1-5 > UBA2023 > UBA1545. Next base: position 10,016 of record DNKW01000076.1, read on the forward strand.
GTAAATGGGGTCTTTTTCTGTTCTTTTGGAGTATGGGAGAATGCATCTCTTGAAACAAACTTCGGAGCGTCAAAGGAAGACGGGGTTTTCACTTCTTGTTCCTCTTTTTTCTGGTCTTTTGGCGACCAAATAATAGCAACCGAGGATTTTTTCTCTTTCGTCGTCGCTGTTGTTTTCTGAACGGAATCCTCTTTCGCTGTTTCTGTGGATATTGCCAATGTCTCTTTCACAGGAGCCTCTTCCACTTTTTTCGCTTTTACTTTCAATTTGAGTCATTTCTTTTTTGAAGCATCTTCTTCTATGGAGGCAGGAGTGGGAATATGAGCGTAATAGTCGTCGAAATTTGTAATAGTCTTGTCAGTCATTATGTTTAGAGGGGATAATTATATAAGAAGAGAATACGCAAACAACGGCTTTTTGTGGCAATTGTGGCTTATTTCTGTTTTTTGTTATGTGCTAATATAGGAAAGAGTATATGTTTTCGGTCTTCAAAGTCAAAAAACTTGTAAAAAATTTATAAAAAATACAAAATCTTTTGACTTTAAAGCGTTTTTCCATATAAATCTCTGCACGTTTTCGGGAGGTATCTATTGCCGACGGAAAATACATTAACCCGCTCCTTAACATCCCACCCACAAGAAGATGAAACTTCAAGTGGGGAAGTAAATAACCACGATACATAAAGTACCTGAACATGTACTCTAAATACTGTTCATTAGCCATATTTAAATATATGCTAGCAAGTCTCTTTCGAAATGAGATGAGTTCGAGGAAAAGTTGAGCATCGTAGTGAGTCGTACCGAAAGGTACGGTGAACGAGACGCGGAAACTTTGACGAAGAAATCGCTCATTCACGAAAGAGACTACGTTTAAAAGAGTTTGATCATAGCTCAGGATGAACGCTAGCGGTGCGCCTAACACATGCAAGTCGAACGGATATAGAGGGCTTGCTCTCTATATTAGTGGCAAACGGGTGAGTAACAAGTTTGTACCTACCCCAAAGTGAGGGATAGCCCATCGAAAGATGGATTAATACCGCATATGCCCTACGGGGTAAAGCCGCAAGGCGCTTTGGGAGGGGCATGCTTTCTATCAGCTAGTTGGTGAGGTAATAGCTCACCAAGGCTATGACGGATAGTTGGTCTGAGAGGACGACCAGCCACAATGGAACTGAGACACGGTCCATACTCCTACGGGAGGCAGCAGTGAGGAATCTTCCGCAATGGGCGAAAGCCTGACGGAGCGACACCGCGTGGAGGATGACGCGTTTACTCGTGTAAACTCCTTTTCTGTGGGAAGATAATGACGGTACCACAGGAATAAGGGGCGGCAAACTACGTGCCAGCAGCCGCGGTAATACGTAGGCCCCAAGCGTTATCCGGAATTACTGGGTGTAAAGCGTCTGTAGGTGGGGATATAAGTCTCTCATGAAAGACCGGAGCTCAACTCCGTGTTTGTGAGAGATACTGTATTTCTAGAATCGGGGAGAGGGAAGCAGAATTGTATGAGTAGGGGTGCAATCCGTTGATACATACAAGAATACCAAAAGCGAAGGCAGCTTCCTGGAACCGTATTGACACTGAGAGACGAAAGCGTGGGGAGCGAAAAGGATTAGATACCCTTGTAGTCCACGCCCTAAACGATGGGTACTGAGTGTTGGGACTTGTTCCCAGTGCTTCAAGCTAACGCATTAAGTACCCCACCTGAGGAGTACGGCCGCAAGGTTAAAACTCAAATGAATAGACGGGGACCCACACAAGCAGTGGATCATGTGGTTTAATTCGACAATAAACGGGGAACCTTACCTAGGCTTGACATCCTACGAATCCGGCGGAAACGTTGGAGTGCTCGCAAGAGAATGTAGAGACAGGCGCTGCATGGTTGTCGTCAGCTCGTGCCTTGAGGTGTTCGGTTAAGTCCGTTAACGAGCGCAACCCACGTCATTAGTTACTATGTCTAATGAGACTGCCTGAGTTAATCAGGAGGAAGGTGTGGATGACGTCAAATCAGCATGGCCCTTATGCCTAGGGCTACACACATGATACAATGGTCGGTACAAAGGGTTGCAACACCGCGAGGTGAAGCCAATCCCATAAAGCCGATCTCAGTCCAGATTGGAGGCTGCAACTCGCCTCCATGAAGTTGGAATTGCTAGTAATCGTGAATCAGACATGTCACGGTGAATATGTTCCTGGGTCTTGTACTCACCGCCCGTCATGGCATGGAAGGTGGTTCTGCTGGAAGCCCCCGAAGCAATATTGGGGTCCATAGTAAAATCACTAACTGGGCTAAAGTCGTAACAAGGTATCCGTACGAGAACGTGCGGATGGACTATCTCCTTATCGAACGGTTTATTTACTTCTCCATTGTTTTGTCTTCTGGTGGGTTGGAT
>DNKW01000062.1 GCA_003488655.1 Candidatus Altimarinota bacterium
CGACCAATGAGGCGATGCTCCCGAAAAAACTCGCACCTCTGGCGGACAAACTTCGACACGATATCGGAAAGCAAGTGCAGACCTACAAGATTCCGTATATCCGATTCAAACGAGTGAAGAATGAAGCGGTAACAAGAAATGTACAAGATATCATTAATGAACTATCCAAACAATATGGACTTCACTAGACGCCTTAGAAACAGTATTCAGAGAATTGCTCGATACTGGAAAAATCGAAAATTTCGAAAAGAAACCGCGCTGGAGAAAAAAAAGCGCTATCTTTTTGATGCGAGAAAATCCGCCGAATGACATCCCTCGCTCTTCACTTTTTTTAGAGAAAAAAAACGATTTTATTATTTTAACACCATCATCAATGTTCTAGATCAGAACAAGGACCGCTTTCGGTTTTCTTTTCTCCTCATTGGAACATTTCTTATCGTCTCAAGTTTTTATATCCTTTTCTTCTCTCCCTATTTTCGGATATCCCCGTCAAAAGTTATTATCGAGCGCTTGGACTCCATTACCGATATCAATATCGCCTATAAATCGATAGAAGATATCTACAGTACTTCGATATTTTCAGTAAAAACAAGCGAGGTTCTTGAATCTCTCACTGCTCTTCAGAAGAATATCAAGCATGTGGAGATCTCGAAATTGTTTCCGAATGGACTGAAGATTATCATAGAATCATATAAACCTCAGTTTTTCGTGCGATTCCCCGGTTCGGAGAAATCGTACATCATAACGAGCAACGGTATTCTCGTATACCAAAAAGTGAATGATACGAATCTCTATTTTCTCGATCTCGTGGATCCAAGCTTTGCAGAGATGAATTTCATAGATTACAAGGAAGGTGTGGGAGAAGAATTCATGCCGTTCATCCTCGCTTCGCGCGATATATTCAAAACCACTTTCCCTGCTGTGAATATAGCGAAATTTACGTATTTTAAATCTGAACGCGAAATACATATCGCTCTGGAGAGTGGGCTCATCGTCCTGCTCAGAACGGCCGATGATTATAGCGATCAAATTCTCTCTCTCAAAATCTACAACGATAAAAATAAGGATTTTATCAATTCATGAGATATGCAATACATAGACATGCGTATCCCCGGAAAGATATTCATCTGCAAAGACAAGATACCCTGTAAAAATAATCTCAAAAGAATCTATGGAGAGTATTATAAATAACAGAGGCACCTCACATCATTGCGAACGGAGTGAAACAATCCATATCAAATAATTTCCTTATGAAAAGTAGAGAAATTTCCTGGATTGCTCGGGGTGCCCCTTGAGGGTATCGTTCCACTCGCAAAGACAAATCCTTATTCATTCCTACTTCTCACTATGTCCGATATTCACACCATAAAAAATCTTCTCAATTTTTTCCCTTATATCAAGGAAGAAACTTGGTATATGCTCGTGATTGGGATTGTCGTATATACGATATACATCGCCTATTTGATAATATTTGAACAATATTACAAGACTCAGAATATTATTCTGAAATCTCTCGAAAAAAAATCTATTTGAGAAGCGCTGAATAATCTTCCCATAGAGGATATTCATTTTTTTGAACGCTTGAGTTTTATTATTCGATCGCATTTGGAGGATTCCGAGCAGGTACCTCTTGCCACAAAAAAAACATCATGAGACATTCGTCAAGAACAGATATCTCATGAATGGAAAGAAATACTGGATGTATGTTCCTACTATGAATACACAAATGAACGAGCAAACAACGAACAAAAAATGAAAATCATAGAACGCCTACGAAGGAGTATATAGGGAAATTTTCTATTTTCCCACTATCACGTATTTTCCGTCTTCCCTTTTTACCTGTATATAACGAATGATGCCACTATCAAGAGTGATCTTGAAAAGTTTCTCTGTCGAAGAGATATTCCGCACCGTCACATCCTCAATTTTTGCATTTTCCGGCAATATATTCTGTATGGCTTTCGGAATAGGTATATCCTTCAAAGGAGGTTTTGCAGAAATCTCAGAAGCGGGAACAGTAACAATATTTTCCCCTTCTTTATTATCGGAAGTACCTGAGGGTCATGAAGAAGGTTTTCCAGAATCACTCATCATCGCCTGATAAAATTCATCCTGTTCGTTGATCGCTTCGAATTCTTCCAGTATTTTGGTATCTATTATGGAACTGAGAATCGGTATTTTTTGTACTATGGCGCTCACCTTTATATCAAACACGAATATACAAATGACCAAAAATGCCGTAGTGCTCAGTGCTATTCCTCATTTCATCCCCATAATCCTCTCGCTCCATGTTTTTATTCTGGTGAGATAACGATTGAGACCTTCGTATTTTTTTATCTCTTTTTCGAGCTCTCCAATCTGCATAAATCCAAATGGCGTGATACGGAGAGAACAAAGGTGTCCCGTATGTTTTTTACTATCTATTTTCTCCCCCTCCGGACCATAAACGATTTGTGGCACTGCAAACCCCAGTCATACTTGATAGAGTGCCCTGCGACGAAAGCGTTCCCAAGAACAATCGACATCCGAAGAAAACAGTCCTTGTTTGTGTGGTTCCCTGAGTGATACATAATCCAAATTTCCAAGAAGCATTTCTTCACGCAAAAACGTAAGAATAGAGAGATCTATCCAGAGATTCTCTTCCCCTATGTCCTCGTGAATGTATCGTTTTGGTGGTGTCATATTCAGGATGAGTTAAATCTCCAATAGAGGACTATTGTAACACAAAGAAAAATCAGAGTCAAAGGAAAAGTTTGAAAAAAAAGAAAAAATCATATAATCTTCACTTTCACCCATCTTCCTCCATCGTCCATGCAAACTATTACGAAAAAACTCGAATCCATTCTCGGCGTCAAAAAAATTCCTTCTCCTGAAGAACAAGAATTCTTTCGAAAAACCCAAGATTTCATCCGACTTATCCAATGGATTCCCGGACTTCGAATGATAGCGGTTTCCAACTCCCTCGCTATGTATGCAACACATCCCGATTCCGATATCGATCTCTTCGTCATCACGGCACCGAAGCGACTTTGGATAGTTCGTACGATTGTGCTTCTCACGGCAGAACTCCTCCAAGTGCGTACGAAGCCCGGGAATGAGGCAGGGAAATTTTGCTTTCCTTTTTTTATGACGGAAAAAAATCTCTCTCTCAAGGAAATTGCCCTGGAGGATGATGTATATCTCGCTTATTGGATACGATCACTCAAGCCCATCTATAATCAATACTACACCTATGGGCGGTTTATGGAGGTGAATCGACCTTTTTATGAGAATATCTTACAGATAAGCTCATCAGAGGAAGAGCATACCGATCTCTTAAAAGAAAATAGAACCTTTCTTGTGATCACCCAAAGATATCTTTGGATAACAAAATTATGAGAATTCTTCTCCCCTCTCTTCTCGTTCAAAGACACGATTCTCGGAGTTATATCAAAGAAACTTATAACAAGAAAAATCCCTACCGCAGATACAGAAGGGATTGTGGTGAATGACGATATGGTGAAACTTCATTTTACCGATCGTCGAG
>DNKW01000035.1 GCA_003488655.1 Candidatus Altimarinota bacterium
AAATGGCTCCCCGAATAGGATTCGAACCTATGACCCAACGGTTAACAGCCGTTTGCTCTACCACTGAGCTACCGAGGAATATACCTTTCCAGAAAAGAAAGCCCGCGTATATTATGGAAAAAGAGGAGAATGTCAAAAAAAATTTCAAGAAAATACGTATTTTGAAAGAAACAGAAAAAATACTCATTATTACGAACCCCATTCACCCTCTTTATAAGAAGTTCAAAACAACAGTGACTATTTAATAGATTGAATGAGAATATCCCTCTTAAAAAACTTTTTCATATATTTTCTATTGAGAGAATTACAACAGTAGGCAAAGGTTTTATCTTCCATCTTCATACTCCGTTCATTCGTCAATGTCGGATCAACAACTCGTATCGTTTGTATGCCATCTTGTTCAATAAATAAGAGATTCGTGATAGAAATATCCTCTCCGATATCATCCTTTCAAATACATACCTTCACGACGAGCTGTCGAAAAATTTTCTGAAAAACATGGACAGCATTTTCATTCCCCTTTACCCCCTCTTTCGCTACGAGAGAGGCAATCATTCACTCAAGTCCAAAAAAATCGAATGCCCGCCCCGTCTCTGCATAGAGAATCTCATTTTTATTCAAAAAATCATCAAACTGCTCCTGAAGATTCAGAGAATTCTCAAGCATATCGAAAGTAAGAGGCGTATTTATAGGAAGAATCGGTTGAACAATTACATACCCCTTTGAGCTTTTTATATCCCGAATGACTGCCGTCGGCCAGATATACTCTTCAAAATATTTCGTCGCGATTTGCACGTCCTCTGAAATCATCTCAAAGTCGCACAGAAGTCGCCAAATCCATTTTGGTTTTTTAAGAACGTTTCCATCTTTCGTGTCATAGACGACATGACACCCGCCTTCTCAAAGGATGGGAAAATTTTCAGTTGTTTTCAAAGAGAATTTTTGAAAAAAAGTAAAATTATTTTTTGAGTGTCGCTTTTTCCGTGGGACGAATGAGACCATTAATAATAACCTGAATAAACGAGGCGAGTCCCGCAATGGCGAGCAAGAGCACAAAAAGCCATCCGAACGAAAAAAGAGTAAAGAGCGCGAGGAGAAAAAGCGCCGACCATACCCCCGAACACCACGGACAGATGAGAAGTTCAAAGACGGTTCGACCGAAAGGATGGTCTATAGAGCCAAAATACGCCCGGATAAAATTGGTAATCTTATCGTAAGTCAAGAGACGGATAAGACGGAATGTCGCAAGAGAGAGGAGGAAAAAATCGAACGGGGCGATTCGGCGTGGAAGTCATCACTCAATATGGAGCCGAAAAGCAAGTGCCCCAAACAATAGGAGGAAAATGAGAGTAAAAATCCCATTCCATACATCTTCCGCGGTTTTAAAAAATGGTCGACCCATAAGAGTGAAGATAAGGAAACTCCCTAATTATACCCTTTCCCGTACTCCCCGCAAGTGAAAAGCTCTTGACTTTTTTGGAAATTTGGATTTTTTTAGATGGATTGTCAGCCAATGAATCATAAAGTATCTCAAAAAAAAACAGACCGATCGGTTGGCCTGAGTTTGTGATAACGTCCTTGTTTTATGCCTTTTTTACACATGCTACCAAATCCTTCAGAACTTTTTCTTTGATTGTTTCACGATCCAAGACACTGAATTTCCCGACTTTGTGCAATCTCGATTTTATCCCGAGTCCCGTTGTAACGAGGTCGATATGGATATTTCCGTATCGTTCATCGGTATGATGGTGCCGAAACATACAATTCACTATTCTTTCCACCCCCTGCTCTTGATCGTCTATCCGAACTTTCAGATTATTATTCCCTCAGAGAATAGAGTCTACTATGAAATAGTCTCAGAGATCTTCCTCGATGGCTTTTTCGATGATATCCATGGTTTTTTGCAATTCCTCCTTGTATTTTCACTGGAACATTACCGTCGAACGAATGGGCTTTAGCGCCGATTCTTTGGATTTTCGTGCATATCTTTCTGAACTGGCAATCATATTTCTGTTATAATGTGTAAAAATTTTATAGAGTATATGAAAATATGACAAATAACGTAATAATATTTGAAGATTTCGAAAATAGCTGTCTTAAATCAAGACAGCTATTTTTAATTTAATTCTCATTTGGCATTTCTCAAGAAGTGTATTTAGAGAACTTCTCTTTTTGCTTTTAACATACAATCAAATTCCTTTTGATTAAAAGTTCCCCCAGGGGTTAGAATTCATTTTTTCCTCAATTGTGCGTCAAATCAGCCTTTTTGATTTACTGTAGTATATAGCCTTTCTTTAAAATCAGGAATTGCTGCTTTTGTGCTTTTCGCAGCCATTTTATCTCCCATGTTAAGATCAAATATCTTATCTACCACTCCCAATAAAATAGCCTGTTGTTCTTCATGGAAACCATTCTGCAGATTAAATTTTGGATATGTTGAATTGCTATCTTGAACAGTAGTAAGAAATTTGCGCATAGACGGAGCTATTGACTTGAGTCCCATGTCGTAAAAAAAACTGTAGGAATCTATTGTTTTTTTCACCTTTTTTTCAGTCGAGCAAATTTCTTCTTCTCCGTTGATGGATAAGATATACTTACCATTTTCTTTTTTTACAAAACAATCCTCATTACCAATAACATCTTTCAAAGGGATATACTTTCCATCTTCATGGAGTGTTGCCAATCTTCCACTTATATCATTTTTTTCTGTATGATTTTCATTGACATATTTCTGTTTTTTCTCCATTTCAGGAACAGTAAAGTCCGTCGTTTTTTTCTGCTTCACATCCTCTTTATAGAGGCTTTCAGCGAAACTGTCGGAATACATTCCGTTTCTCTTCAGTTCTTCCAATTGTTCTCCTGTAATATTCTGTGTTGCCATCACATAATTATCGGCCTTGTATTCCTCAAATTGAAGATGAGGTTTTAAGTCCCTATATAACTCTGTTGTTGCTAGATTTTTCGCCTCTAAAATCGAGAGTACTTTCTTGAGTACTTTCTTATCCCCACATATGCTTGCTATACTCACCTCAGAATATCCAATCTGCCTAAGGGTTTCTTTATATGATTTCTCTTTTGAGAGAATATTATCCTTACTTCTCCCAGCATCAATCGTTCATTTCATTACATTCTCTAGCTTTTGAGGAGTTCAGCTATGATTCATGGTCGCAGCAATCGCCTCACCTGTTGGTCGGTCATAAAGATGTTTTATATTCTTAATATCCTGTTTATTTTTATCAATCTCTTCTTGTTTATTTATAAACTCCTGGAACCATAAAGGAATTTCCTTCCCGCTTTCTTTTATATCTTTTATTAATATCTTTTTCTCGTCAGAAGTAATCTCATATATCTTTTTATTTTTTATTCACTCAGGTAAAGTACTTTCTGAAATCTTAAATCAAAATCATCCGAATGTCTTCCCGATAGTTTTATCTCCGAAGAATTTTTTTTGTTCAGTTTCGAGTTTCTTATTTTTTTTCTCTTTCTCCGAAATTTTCCTTTTAAAAAATTCTGTAACCATAAAGCCTGTTGGGTTTTTTTCATGAAATTCACGCTCTAACTCCTCAATGAGTTTTTTTACCACATTCTCATAATTCATGGACTTCCCTTTTTCATTAAAAAATTCTTTTTTTATTCCGGCCTGTTCTGCTTTATCGAAGATAACGCTTTTAAAAATATGTTCCGTAGCGGATTCAATACCACCAACTGTTCCGGAGCGTATCCAGGCGCTCGTTTTTGCCATAAATCCTGAGTTCTTATGAAAAGCATCTCTTATATGTTCAGATCTTTCCATTTTTGCTCCCCAAAGGACTGAGAGTTCCAATAGTCGCTTAGCTCATCAGCACCTCTGTTCCAAGACCGTTTTATTCAAAAGCCCCTTCGATTTCAAATGAATGAGATAATTCTTCATAGCAAGACCATTAATCTCCTCCATAGGAAAGGATTCCGATCGAAGTTGTTTTTCGAATACTTCTATTGATACAAGACCATGTCCATCAGCACTATTAAATGTCTGAAGAGTATTTTCGGATATAATTTTTTGCTGAATAGATGTTGCTATATCCGTACTTATATTCACAACCTTACTTTTGGTATATTCTAATCCTGACTGAAGACTCTCGAGAGCCGTGTTGGATATTGCGAGGGTTTTCTTTCTTTCTCACAAATACGCTTGTTTGATTTCTTGCAAACTCGCGTCGTGTTTCTGAAAAATCTCTTTGGCTGCATTTGCAAATCGGTTATATTCGACATTGGTAATTTTTCCTTCCAACTTCTTTCCCCAGAGTTTTTGCAAGTCCTTTTTGAGCATATCCTTAATTTCCACGTCCGTGGTAGAATTATCCTTTATTCCATCCGAACGTATATCAATAGCATCCACCCATTGAGATGCTGTTTGCTTAGGAATTTCTACCATACAAAACACATAAAGAAATATAATTTCGTCTACGAGTATAACATATACCCTTTTTTAAAGCAAAAAACCAAACATTTTTCAAATATACATTATTACACAAAACTTAAATAGTATGTCAATGCATTATTATATCGGGTTTTTGCTTTAAAAGAGAACAAATGATAAGATATAAACAATTCTTACTTTATCCACACCCTATGTCCCATATAAAACAATATATAGAAAAATCTCTTCTCATCCCTCCAGACAGAAAAGAATGTCTATCGAACGAGGAAGTGCATGGAGCTATAAAAGACGATGTGCTGTGTTTTATACAAACATACGCTCCCCTGGAACAAGAAATTTTGAGTCAAGTAAACAAAGAGCTCGCGATTCTTAATACACAAATTAGAAACTATCTACAAAATAAAGAAACCGAGCTCAGAGAACGGGAAATAAATCAAATGGAACTCGAAATTGCCTATCTTTAGATCCCTATTAAAACAAAAATATGCCAAAAGAGCAAAATTCATCCTATGTTATGAATGAAGAAGTCTTTCACTCGGAAAAACAGAGAAATAATCATACCTCTCATGATTCATGAGAAGTTTTACAATCATTCCAGCATCATGTATCACACCTTGATACGATGATCAAAAAAGTAAATACTCTCGATGAAAATAGTATTAAAAATACGGATACCATCAGCATTCTCAATACCCTCTTGCAGAAATCCAAACTCTGAGGAAGCAACGGATGAACGGAGAATAAGGCATACTTTAAAAAACACGAAGGCCAGATTGTACTTGTGCTCAACACGGTTGTTAACGGCAAAAAAATTGATAGTTTCGGGGATATCAATGCAATACTCGCAAATATAGATACGCTTCTCATAAAAAATCCAATCGATTCAAAAATCTCCCCAGAAAAAAAAGAGATTGCGTCCGGAGAAAAGTTACAGAGAGCCAATAAGCGCCTCGCTCAATACGGGCATCAGATCGAAGAAATAAATAATTCTTACCGGGAAAATATCAATGATTGGTTTATGGTACGGGATGCGGTTGTCGAGGCAACATGAGGAGAATCTGGGAAAAAAATATATGGAGAAAATATACAATCCATCCAAAAAAATATCGAAAAGGATTACAAAGCCCTTTTCGCTTCTTTTGAATGAAAAGAACTCAATGCAGACGATGCTAAAAAACTTGCTTTTTATAAGAAGCAGACGGGGATCCTTCTCTGAAAAAGATTAGAGGAGGTGCAATCTTTTGCCGGATATCTCATTACAGAGAAAAAACTTGATTCAGCAAAAAACGCACTCTACGGAGTAAAAGGAATAGGGGTGGGGATAATTGAAGGGTTTACCGAAGGTATAGTTTTCGCTTTTCTTTTTCTAACCAATCCGGAATTACGCGATGCGGTATATGTCAGTGTTGAAAATTTTTATGATTATCTCAAAGAGAATTATTCCGATTATGAAAAACTCTGGGGAGATTTTCTCAAAAAATTCGAAGAGGGACTTAAGGAAATCCAGGGGCTCCCAGAAAAACAACAGGCGGAAGCGGTTGGAAAAATATTCGGAAATGCCATAGTGGCGATTCTCGGAGCAAAAGGGATGAATGCCGTCATAAAATCAGGAAAAGCCCGTCTCAAGTTCAAACAACCGGAAACATCGGATCAGAATATAAAATTCAAAGCAACGGGGAAAACAGAATCCAACAAATCTTTTGCACCAAGAAAACAGCAAAAAAGAGCATCCGAAAAACTAGAGACAAAAACACCGAAAAAAATCGTTACTGCTATTGGGGAAGTAAAAAATTGGGACGATCTCGAAAGTTTCGTAAACACGATTGATCGTGTACGCTTTAAAGAATGACTTACGGGAAAGAAAATCCAAGAAATCATCAATGGAGTACGCGGATGAACGAGAAGTATCAAAGACATTCCTAATTACGGATGAATCCGGGAGGTTGTAGACAAACTCAAAAGAAATGCCGATATTATGCCAGAGGCTATGGGTATGGAAAAGGTGATGCAGGCAACTGGGAAAATAGTATGAACGGGTATGGAAAAAATCCAAGATACCCTCCCTTTCAAAGAGGCACGAAAATTTCTCCATAAAAACATCCTTACGGGATATGACTCCATCGATATACATATCACCAAACTTCGAACACTCACAAATGAAACAACCCTACTCTGATTGAGTGGTCTTGTAAGAATAACCCATTTCAAAAAAATAGAAGAATTAACTATTCAAATCATCGACGATATCAAGACTGTTTCATTCCCCGGGAAAGAATGACTGTTAAATAAATTAGAAAAACTTAGATCTTCTCTCACGGAAAAGAAAAAGAATACAGAAGAAAAGATAGAACATTACAATAAAGAGTATTTAACAAAGGAGTGATATCTCACGGAAAAGGAATTTCGCATGCTTCGTTTCGAGGAAGGTTTTGCCATACGGGAAATAGAAAGAAATGGGAAAACATTCTACGAATATCGTGATGTAAATGGGAAAAAAGTTTTTGAAGAATACACTTATGCAAGCCATTTTAAGGATGGGCAGGCAGCGGTAACAAAGATAGAAAATGGGAAGGAGGTAAATCTAATTATAGACAAGAAATGAAAAGAGTTATCAAAACATACTGATTCCTCATTTACTTCCATTCAACGATTCAAGAATGGTGGACATCGGATATTTAACGGGGAAGATTATCAAATAAAATACCCTGATGAACACAAAAGAGATAAGAGTAATTATTATGCTTTTATGACCGAGATTCGTGGTAATATGGTCATTGGAATAGATAGAAAAAATACGGTAAAATATATAATTAATCAAGATGGAGAGAGATTTAAAACGCCCTTTCATTTTATCGACGATTTCACCGAAGATGGGGTCGCAGCAGTAAGAAATAGTCCGAATGGAAAATGGCTCCTCATCGATAAACAAGGAAATGTCCTCAAAAAGGATGGGGGTATTTTGCGGGAAAATATAAACATTATCGGCAAAGATAAAAATTGAAATCTTATCGATGGAAATGGGGTATCTCGAACGTCAGCTGAAAAAGAGATTCAAGAAAGAGAGTTTGAAACGGAGGGGTTTGAGCAAAATCTGCAAGCCATTCATGTACACCAAGAGACTATAAATAACAGAAATAAAGAGGAGGTTGATCCTGAAATGATGGCAAAAAAAAGAAAGGCAGATTCTATAGTCATTTCAGGAATACTAAAGAAAAACAATATTCAACCACCTGACTCTTTTGTTTTTAGTTATACAGGGAAAGAAGGAATGATTCTCTATAACAATCCTCATACGAAAGGAATACAGATAGTGGACCTCAAAAATGGAAGTATATCGAAAGAATCTTTCTCTTATGTACATAGTCCCGATTTCAATAACGGATTCATACGAGTTTCTCCACTCAATGAGAAGAGTATGTGAGTAATGGATTTTAATGGAAAATATATTATACCCCCAAAGTATCATGATATTCAGATTCTTGACGAGAAAAAGAAGCTCTTTGAAGTCTCTGAGATGAGAAAAATTGGAGATAATCTTAATGATGGTACAATTATCGAAAAAAATTTTTCCGATAAGCTTGAGGAGGGTAATAATATGGTAAAAAGAATAGGACTGATTGATGGGAGAGGAAAAATGGTTATAGAAACAGGTTACACGGAAATAACCCTATTGGATGAAAAAACAGCACAAGGGTTCATACGATGAGAGAATCTTGAAATTCTCAAGAGATCAAAAAAATATGATACTCATAAAGCTCTTACGGACGTCGCATCGTCTACCAATAAAACCGTTGCCATGACCGCCGTATTGATGGCTGAATCCCCTATGGTAATCGAAAATATACGAAAGAGTTCTATCAATATAACCAGAAGCGAAACCAGTACGGTTATATCGGAACTCAAAAACAATAAATTATCGCTCTCTACGAATAGGATTTCAACGATACGAGATATTCAAACATTTGAAAAGGAAATAGAGAAGATTGTGCATGAAGAAGTAAATGAGACTGTTCGAGGATATCTGGAGAGAAACGGATTCTCCAAACTCACAAAAGAGGAACGGATAGAAGTTGCAACCCATGAAAAGGAAACGAGAAAAAAACTCATCGAAGCAATTCGTCTACAGGTAAAAAGCGAGCAAATACCTTCCAGGAATAGAAAATCCCAAGAAGGAGGAGGTCTTGTAAATACTCTTGTAAAGAGTCTCCATCCAGAACTTCATAAAGCTCTCGGGGGAGCAGGGGAAATATTGAGAGAGGTGAAAAAAGCAGCTTAATTATAAATAAAATATTCTATGTCAATACTGGAAAAAATAAAAGAGGCAGTTTCCGCAAGATCAGAGGAAAAACAAGTTCAAAATATTCTCGAAAAAAAACTCATCGCCATTGGATGATTTGAGAAAAATGAAATTAAAGTGGTTCGTATCGAACCAAATCTTTTTTCTGTAGGGACAGAGAAAAATATCTCTTTTTATTGCGATATTAAAGGAAAGATTTCCTTCAATATCGGATATATTCGAGAGCAACCATTTTTTGAATCATTCCTCTCTACAGCGGGAGTTTACGAGATAAAAAATAAAAATGGAGAATATGAGCTCTTTCGGGTAAACCATGATTCCCTATCACCCGAGAAAAAAGCGAAAGGAGAAAAGGATATTTCTCTCTATTCAAAGGAGTATTTTTCCATATGGGAAGATGTAAATTTTTATAGAAATAAATTCACCGTCCGATTTTTCCAGAGACAAGATAGGGATAAAAACTATCACCCCCTCAGCGATGCCAAAATACAGCGGCTTTTTGATGCAAAATCCCTTCGGGTACGCGATTTTGTCTTCTTTTTGGAACACAAACAGATTTCCCAAGAAGCGTATAATACCCACATGCAAAAACTCATAGAACGTCTTCCTAATCAGATTGGAGATCTTCGTCTAAATAAAATCGATGATATTGTTACTACCTGAGAAATACGGGATTATTTGAAAAGAAAAATGATTACCCAAGAGATGTTTGATATACTAAACAGGTCAATTAAATCACGAAATGAGTTACTGGGAATTAAGGATCTTGCAGATGATGAGATCAGAAAAAAAACATCATCACAGCTCAATGCACTCAAACAAAGATAGGAATTTTGTTCAATTCTATGGAACCAGATCCGTAAATACCACAAGTCGTTCGGAGTAATTTTTCTTGGATTTACTCCAAATCCCCTGACAGGTAATGAGGTTGAGATGAGCTTTCCCATCGTTCGACGCAAAGACCTCCGGCACATCTTCATCCTGCCCGTATATCCGAGATTCGCGTACTACGAAGGAGATTACCACTCCTTTTTCATCTCGGACACTGAGCTTATCTCCTTTTCGGAGGCGATGGAGATTATTAAAGGCTCCCGGTTTCTTTTTGATAAAGCCGAAATGTCCGTCAATAACCGCACTTCCTCTATCCCCCGGTCGGGGACCGAGCTCGAACCAGGCGGTATTTATGAAGTTTTTTGGTACCTCCATCGCTCCCTGGGAAGTCAGTCCTACATGCTCAATAGATATATTTACTCGAATTTTTGGAATCATGAGTCGAGTAGGAATTCCATGGGAGGATAGTAAATCTTTGGTCAACCCAGTAGACTCATAGCGGATATCATGAGGAGATGAACTCCTATCGATAGATGGGATCGATCCGGCATCGGAGAGATTAAAAGACACGGAGAAAAGAGCTGTCGCGCCTAAAATAATCCCGACAATACCCGCGACAAACGATACCCCTTTTAATGAGACTTTTAATAGCATAGAGAGTGAAGAAATTTTTATTTTCCTCGGATAATTCGGGTGAGGATTACAATGATGGCGATGACGAGGAGAAGATGAATAAAACCACTTACCACATGAAAACCGATGAATCCGACGAGCCAAAGGGCGATAAGTATAATCCCGATAGTAAGAAGCATAGAGTGAATAT
>DNKW01000090.1 GCA_003488655.1 Candidatus Altimarinota bacterium
CTTTTTACCGTTACCCAGACATTCATACAAAATAAACTCGTGCATATTCGAGATATCATCAATCTCCGGTATGAGGAATTTGCGGAGATTCACGAGAATCCGGAGCATGCCAATGACGGACTCGTTCATACAGGATTCAAGAGTCTCGACGGAAAAATCGGAGGATTCAAACCAGGGGATATGATCATACTCGCGGCACGACCGTCCATGGGTAAGACTGCGCTCGCCCTCAATATCGCACAACACATCGGAGAGGGTGGGAAAAACGTCGCGGTATTCTCCCTCGAGATGAGCAAGGAACAACTCACCGATCGTCTTATCTGCGCGACTATGGGAGTGGATAGCTGGAAGCTGAATAAAGGACTTCTTGAAGATGATGAGTTTATGCGGATGGGCGATGCTCTGGAGCGTCTTTCGAAAGCAAATATCTATATCGATGATTCTGCAGCAGGGAATCTTCTCGAGATCAAATCCAAGGCGCGGAGACTCAAGATTGAATCGGGACTCGACTTCATCGTCATCGACTACCTTCAACTTATGAGTGCCGGAAACCCGATGAACCGCGTGCAGGAAATATCGGATATCAGTCGCGGAATCAAATCTCTCGCACGTGAACTCGGAGTACCGATTATGGCACTCTCACAGCTCTCTCGTGCCGTGGAGTCTCGCGTAAGCAAGGAGCCAATCCTCTCGGATCTCCGAGAATCCGGATCCATCGAGCAGGATGCCGATGTGGTTCTTATGATTTACCGGGAAGACTACTATGATGAGTTTACGGAAAATAAAGGTATCACCAACGTATTTGTCCGGAAAAACCGGAATGGGCCGGTCGGAGGAGCCGATCTCAAATTTGAGAAAAAATATATGAAATTCTATGATTTGGAAAGAAGTCGGGAAGGAGGATACGAGGATTAAAAAATAGCTTTTTAGAAAACATAATTTTTCAGAAAACACGGAAAAACGATGAGATTCACATGAAAAATGAGTACTGAAATGAGGCGTACGATTTGTACGACGAATGAGGAACGGAATTTTTGAATGTGAATCTTGAAGTTATTCCGTGTTTTTAACGATATCGGCAGTTTCCCTCTCCCATAGATTGCCCCTCGCACGTCTGCTCCGCAATCTTGATATAAGACCTTGCATGCGAGTTAGTGCTTTCCAATAAGACATGGGTATCGATGAGCTTTGCGACCGTCTCATCAACGCTCTGGTTTTCAGGTCATATCAAATCTTTCGCATTAATATAATCTGTAATTATATCATCGTTAATATCTGTCTTCAGGGTTGCGAGAATCTGAGTAGTTTCCATATATTTATCTGTCGTTTGCGGTTTTGTAAGCATATCCCTTATACCATCATATGCCTTTCCAAACTCAGCAATGCTCGCATACACACGCTCCCCTATGGATGTTACAAATCCAGAAAGTCCCTCACTCGCATGTTGACTATTGTATTTTGCGAGATTATTCATGATGACCTGAGAGGATTTCGTACTCATTCCCTGATTGGATAATTCGTTTCTGAGGACGTTTCGCTCGGTTTCCGCATATTCCGGATTGGAGCTCGTGGAATGAAAAAGGTTCATGGCATTTTCCCACTCTTTCATGCCTTTCCCTATCCCTCCGCCAAGACTCGTAATACGTCCGAAAGCATCTTTTATATCCTTAAAAAAATCTGATTCCTTATTACACTTTTCGAATGCGTCCGGACCATAGCTTTTTTGAAGTTTCGATTTAAAAACTTTCGAATCCCCGACCAAGATAAACGCATATGAATCGTCTGTCCGATCTCAGAGTACCGTTTCCCGATAAAAGTTCATCATATTCACCTGATTCTTCAATACTTCCGTAAGAATGGTTCCGAGGGTTTTTCCGGAGGTATTATATACCGGATCTTCCGAAAGATTGGAAGTTGAAACGGTATCCTCAGCACATCGGCCATGCACCATCTCAATCATGCCATTAATACGCTCTATTTCCTTCCCGAGTCGTTCATGGTCTCGGGTAATGCCTGCGGGGATTTCTGTTTTGAGAGCAATGCCGATATAGAAGCGTCCGGAAGTGGCAAAATTGGAAAATCCAATACTTTCATTCATAGAACCCACTACTGCGGACTTTGTTTTATTCACGCTTGCGGAAGCACTATTCTCCCCATTGGCATTGGCATTACACTGCTTCTTTGTCGCTTCTTCTCCGATTCAAGCAAGAAGACTGTCCGTTGTTTTTATATATGCGGCGAGTTCTTCGCTCATCCCATTCTTGATGACGCAATCATTTTCTCATGCATATGCCGAAGTGATAAGAAACGACGAAAATAAAAACACTATGAGAGAACAATTTAGGAATGAGGAGAATATTTTCATACGTTATAAGATTTAAAATTAAGCGAATTGTCATCCCGAGCGAAGTCGAGGGATCTCTTTAGATCGGTAGTATGAAACTATTTTCAAAGAAATTACAGAGTGTGTTTTTCATATTCATAAGATTTGATTCAAATGTGAGATTAAAAGGGATTTCTCGACCATGCTCGAAATAACAAAACTCAAAGTTTTTCAGAAATATCTTTATTTTTGCGGTATCACATACATTGCCTTGATAATATCGGTAACACTTTTTATGCTCTTCGTAAAAGCAAGCGTAAAATCATGAAGTTCGAAGAGATCATCATTAAAAGAATCTCCATAACTTTTCTTCAGATCCATTTCTTTTGCACGGATACATCCGGATTTCTGGGGAGTCTGGCTTGTATCTGACTTTGGTCAAACACTATCGGTCGTAAGATGAGTCAGATTATGTATCGCGCGAGATTCGTTATTTTTTTCGAGAGAATTCTGACGTTTAAAATCAAGTCCTCACTCTTCAAAGGTACACACCATAATTTTATTAAATTCATCATCCTCCTCAGTACCATCGGAAGCTCAGACACTATTTCAAGCAATAACGTCATTCCCTTCTGTTTTTGATTTAAGATTGAGAATCGGTGGAGGGAGACGAGAAACAACGACTCCTATATGCAAGAGGGATGGAAGATCGAGATTCTTGAGAGAGAGTCCAAAAAACATCTTGGTCATCTTTGCCTGCACGAAACTCGATGGGGCAAACGTATTGACGATTTTCAGATTCTCATCCAGGATTTTCTCGATGGTTGCAGCCTTCCCGCCTCAGAGGATATTCTGAGCATAGTCTGTCATGCTTACGATGATACAGAAGAAATCTTTTCCCGAACAAGGAAATGTATCGCTTCCTCCGCCAGCTCATCCGGTTGAACCTCATACCCCATTTCCTTGAGCAATATTTGCCCAGTGCTCCGGAAGCATTCCATTGTCACTAAAGGCTATAGAAGAGTTCGGATTGATTCCAACAAGCAATTGCGATTGCACATCACGCAAGAAACCAACATCAAGATTATTTGGAACCTGACTCAAGTCCGTACATTTTGGACAATTTTCCAAGAATCACGAAAGTGTTAATCAGCTTGAAGTGGTCGGTGGGATGAGTGAAACCCCTGGATCCACTGAAGGAGAGAGAATCAAACTATCGAGCGGAAGAAGGGTGTGCGGATATACATTGGAGAGAATATTTGCCACGGATGAAGCTCCCATATTATCTGTTCCATTGTACGGAATGTCTCTTGCAAAGATAACATTATGAATATTTTCAAGATCCGTCATCAGATCATAATTCGAGTTGTCTTTATTTCCATCACTGAAGAGTCCTATAGACCCCACCGATTGGAGTTTTTTTTGCTCATAAGCGACATTTGAGAGTAACTCTTGGTAATGTTCCATAATAATCCCACGTATTCTCACTGCTTTTTCCACATCCATTCAGGTGTTTTCAGGATTCATATGGGTATATATAGCCTCAAGGTCTCCTCCTGATATCTCGTCGAGTTCAGAAACAGTGAAATCTATTCACTCTCGGAAACAGAGGATTTTCTCTCCCTCTTTTGCGGAACACACTTTTCCTACCTTATCGCTCAGAAACTGAGTACTTCCAACAAGGCGGTTCTCCACGAGCTGTTTTTTAAGTTTATACGTCCCCTCATCGATGCGTTTGTATATGTCATTTCATAAATCCTCGCCGATATACCCCTCTTCCGCAAAAACAAAAGAGGAAAAAAAAGAGAGGGAAATAAAAATTATAAGAGCAAGAATGCGTGCCTGCATGAAAGGGGAAGCTACCGAATATTTCCTGTAGTATAACAGATAATGGAGGAAACAGCAAAAGAATATACCTACGTTTTTTGAAATTCCATTTGACGAATGTTTATAAATATATATAGTACCTCCATACTTCATAAAATTTGTTTTTATGTCATCAGACTGGTTGGATAGAGCTCTTTTTGTTCCCAAGGTACCCCCTAAATGAGGCGATAAAGAATCTTCGGAACATATCGGGTGGAGAGTATGAAGATCTGTTGCGGAAGTGGAGGAAGAGATAAGAAAAAGTCATGAAAAAGCAATAAATATGCCACAAAAGAAGTAAATCCTTGTTTTAAAATAACTCCGAGTGTTCGGAGTTATTTTAAAATTATTTCACGAGAAGTTTTCACTTCAGGGATGTTACCATAATAGTATTGGACTTTTTTCCCTGGATAATACGATCGGCTATCGTATCTTCGATCTTATCTTGGATATATCGTCTCACCGGACGTGCTCCAAATTCTGGATTATAGGTTTCCTTAAGTATCAAAGAGATCGCTTTGGCATCATACTCTAGAGTCATGCCGAGTTCCATGAGCCGTTTTTTGAGGATATCGAGTTGAAGAACGATAATTTTTTTGAGGACAGTCTTATCGAGTGGATTGAACACCACTACTCGATCGATACGATTCAGAAACTCCGGAGAAAAATATTCACCCAAACTAAGAGTGATTTTTTCTTTGATTTTTTCATAATCGCGAATGATTTTAGCTTCCGTATCAGAGGATACATCGAATCCTATTTGTGATGCTTTGGAAGTGAATTCTTCTCATCCGATATTGGAAGTCATAATAACAATCGTATTTTTGAAATTGATTTTTCTCCCCTTTCCATCGGTAAGTGTTCCATCTTCCAAAATCTGAAGGAGGAGATTAAAAACCTCGAAACTTCCTTTTTCAATCTCATCGAAAAGCACTATGGAATAGGGTTTCCTTCGAACGCGTTCCGTGAGCATACCACCTTCCTCGTATCCCACATATCAGGCGGTCGTACCGATGAGCTTAGATGCGGAAGATCGCTCGTTATATTCGGACATATCGAGCTTAATAAGCGCCTTCTCGTCACCGAAAAACTCCTGTGCCAACTGTTTCACGAGTTCCGTTTTTCCGACTCCCGTAGGTCCGAGAAAGAGAAAACTTCCAATAGGACGATTCCTATTGCTGATTCCCGCACGATTTCGCTTAATAGCACTGACGATAGAAGAAATGGCCTCATCTTGACCGATGATATGATGGGCAAGATTTTTCTCTAGAGATTGAAGCTTTTTCATATCTTCTATCGCGATGTTTTTCGCAGGCACTCCGGTAACCCGCTCGATGATCTTCTGGATATCGTCGGAAGTGATGCGTTGTCGCTTCGCTCGGGGGATCACTTTTTTCGCTTTTTTCTCCTGAATTCTTTTCTCGATGTCATTTTGTTTTTCTTTGACTTTTATAGCCTTGTGATACTGTCCAGAGAGAACATAATCTTCAATTTCTTTTTGGAGTTTTTCAATCTCTTGTCTGAGTCCTTTTACTTCCGACTCGGAACCGTTATATTTCATACTTTTTGCACTGCATGCCTCGTCTATGAGATCGATCGCTTTATCCGGAAGATATCGATCCGTCACATATCGCACCGAAAGTCGAACCGCATCGATGATGGCATCATCGTCGATGATGAGATTATGGAACTCTTCGAAAGAATTTCGGAGTCCGGAAATGATCTCTATCGCCACTTCTTCCTTCGGTTCATCGACATCTATTTTCTGGAACCTGCGCTCAAGTGCGGAATCCTTTTCTATATATTTCTGGTATTCATTGAGCGTTGTCGCTCCGATGATACAAACCTTCCCGCGGCCCATGGCCGGCTTGAGGATATTGGCGGCATCGAGGGTTCCTTCAGCCGAGCCTGCTCCGATAATTGTATGAATTTCATCGATAAAAAGAACTACCTCATTCTCCATCTTGGATGCTTCTTCGATAATCTGCTTGAGCCGTGCTTCAAACTCTCCGCGATATTTCGTTCCGGCTACCATTCCGGAGAGATCCAAGCTCACGATTCGTTTATTTTGCATGGCAAGAGGCACTTTCCCCTCTGCTATTCGAAGTGCCAATCCTTCAACTACCGCCGTTTTTCCGACACCTGGCTCTCCAACGAGACAAGGATTGTTTTTCGTCTTACGATTGAGGACAGATATGAGTCGCTCTATCTCCATATCCCGTCCGATAATAGCATCGATCTTCCCGGAGTGAGCTTCCTCTGTGAGATCGGTACCGAAGAAATCAAGAGCCGGAGTGAGACTTTCAACCTTTTTTCATTCCGGTTTTTTGTTATGTGCAAACGGATCGGCCATTTCTCCTTCGCCAAAGCCACCGGCAAGTCCCTCTTCTATGGCATGGAGGATATTATCCAGAGGTCCAAAAATAGTACTGTCCCCATTTTTTACAATCGCCACATTAAGCTCCTTGAGATCCAGCTCTATGTCTTTTGGAGAAAGGCCTATGAAGTCAAAAAATTGATAGAACCAAGTTTCCGTATTGGTATGAAAAAGCGCCAAGAGAAAATCTTCCGCTCCCGCCCTTTTTTTCTCTGCGCCCGCGGCTATTTTCATACTGAGTACGATGAGCTCTTTAAGGCGAGGAGACAGACCTGTATATGCTCCTGTTCTTGACGTACCGAAGAGATTGAACGGGGAACGGGAGAGAACTTCATTCGCTATTTTCATATTGATTCCAGAACTCGCATAGAGCTCATAGATAGGTCCTGTTTTTATTTCCAAGGAACGGAGAAACACATCCTCCGGAAGTATCTCGGAAAAACCCTTCGATTTGACGATATTTTCAGTTTCAAGCATCAGGTTCTTGTATTCTTCGGTGAAATTGGTGTACATGAATGGAATGAGGTATGAGATATTAGAAGGCATTATATGGATTTCTCTCAAAAATAAAAGAGAAAGGTGAAAGTTTCTTTACGCCGAAGAAAAATACCCCAGACATATGGGGTATTTTCTTCTGAAGGTTATATTAATTCTTCACAGAAAATAAAACTACTGTAGTTTACAACAACGTGCTGTAGCTACAACACATACTCATGGAAATCTTAAGCCCGTACTGTCTGAAGTTAAAACATAATTAGTAGGACATGTCGCATCGATAGCTGTTGTAATAATACCTCCGCAATTGGTTCCAATGGCCATACTTTGGGAATGGTATATTGTCGTGCAATTAGTGTAATCAATACTTCCGCCTCATCCACTCAGTCCACAACTCACAGTTCCATCCGCGTTGATGGCAGCTATTGACTGACCAACAGAGCAAGAACCTGCCACTCTTTTTTGTTTCGTATCGACAAGCATTTTAAGTATATCGATTTCCGTACGAAACTTTCCCCCTGCCGTTTCTCCTGATGGAGTGGTAGTTGGCCAATTTATGGAGGCATACACAATTCCTAAAACCGCGAGAATAAAAAACACAGCTGTTACGAGAGCATTTGCCGCCTTTCTTCCTATCCAAAAAATAAATTTATTCATACTATGAAAAATAAAAAATACGGAATTTTCATCGGACTGGCTATCTTACTCTGTCATGCTAAATCCTGGCGGCGGTGCTGTTTGAAGTCTGTTATCATATTCTATAACGAGAGGGTATCCTATTCCGGCTGAAGGCACTAAGATTGCAGCCCCAGGACTTGACGACAGAGTTCCTGTGTAGAATCGGAAGTAGTTGAGATCATACCGCTTCGCTTCTTTATCAGTACAAGTTCCCGCACCATATGGGCATTTGAGTGGTGTCATAGAGGCTCATCCGATGGTATTATCTGAAATGATAGATCCTTCTATGAAGAGCTGTCCGGTGGCCGTTTGTGCATTCGGTGAAATATCAGAATAATAGATATTGGATCTACCGGAGATAATGCTCTTATCTGTATAGAGAACAGCGGCAATATTGGAGACATTTTTACTGATATAGATTCTTCCTCCCAGTCCGGCATCATCCTCGAGAACGATAATACCCTTTATAGTGGCACTATTTGTGATATTGTTATCAATAGTGACATTTCCTCATTTTACGATGATCGTATCTTTTCCTCCTGGCCAAGTTGCCGGGATAGTATAATCCCCTGTGTGAACCTCATAATTGGCAGCCGGTGGGACTCCTCATCTCGTCATGATTTCCACATTTTTATGAATGGCATTTTTAATATCGGTACGAGTAAGGGAGCCAACCTTATTGGTATCGTTTCCCTGAAGAACATCGATAGAGTTACGAGCATTCGTCATACCGAGAATCTTTACGGATTGGTTTACTACCCCTACTCCCGTATCAGCAATTGAAAGGATAGTTCCATCCGCCAATGTAGTTGAACTATTATTGCGACTATAAGAAGGATATTTTACATCCACGCCACCATTTTTATAAGCAATCTCAGAGGTGTATTTTACAACACTATTTGCTGGTGTTGCGTAGATAATCTTTGGTATCCATGAGAATCCCATAGTGCTATTAAGATTTGCTGGAGACATAAGGATATTGGAAGAGTCTGGACGATTACAGGCGCTATCAGAGTATGTATATGCTCCGTTAAATGTAGTGATTGTCTTCATATATCCGTTACAAATCTCCGTTCCTCCGGTGATATTCGATGGATTCTGGTAAGATATCAAGATATTGCTATCAATATCCAAAATGTGTGCTACTTTTGGACTTGTGAGGGATGCTGTTGTTGCAGTTAAAAGGTTTGCGCTAAAGTCTGTAGCGTATCCCTGCAAGATAGTCCAATTATCACTATTTGTAACATTTCCAATAAAGAGCGCTGGAGCGAATCTCAAATTATTTATGCCTATTTTATTTTTTTTATCAATCTGCCCTCCCGTTTCACCAACTCCGGAATTCCCACCCATGGCAAGAACTTCATAAGTGAGTTTTTGAAGGGAAATATTATTTGGGTTGGTAAACGCATAGCCTGCTTTTGTTGGGGCATATGAAGAAATATTGAGAGAGTAATTTCCAGAAGTGTTGCTGTCAATACCTACTGTTCCGTTAGAATAAGTAAGTCCTGCGAAACTACTTCCAGGAAATTGAATCGCATCTCCAAGAATTCCCCCGATAGAAAGAGATTGATCTTTATCCACATTGTTATTGAATGCCACGCGAACATTTACCGTCTTAATGCCTGGCTCATTTTTTATTGGATTTCCGTACTGATCACGAAGATTGAGGCTCATAGAATGAATATCGGAAGCATCCGCTACTTTTGATTCAGCAAAAGTTGAGGCATAAGCGGAAGCGCTTCCGCCAGCCGTAAAGCCATCAATTGGAGTGGTGATTGTGTCGGCCGGAACATCTGCAACTACTTGTACACTTCATTCGGAACTATTTCCGAACGGATCCGTTATCTTCAGATAGTAAGACTTTGTCTTGCGGAAATCATGGGAAAAACTTGAAGTGGAAGATATACTGGAAGTGGTAGCAGTGCTGCCCCAGTTTTCAACTGTAAATATATAACTCGACCCTACTGGCACTATTGGCGATGGATCACTCACCGTAAATGTCTTTGAGTTATTTGCAGCAAATGGCTTGAAATTGGCGGTTATATCCGGGGCGGTTATATCCGTCATAACACCTTCCATATTAATCCAGCCCAAATTTTCACTCCAAGCGAATCCATGGAATTTCCCCGCAGCCTTATCAAAAAAAACATCGGAATTTAAAAAATTTGTTGTACTTACAACGCCGCGTGGATTAAAAGAAATCCATCCCGCATTCTGCGACCAGGCAAATCCAACCATCGACATATTATTTCCAGCCCCCGTGAGTTTAGCTCCGTTTACACCCAATCCCCCAAAGGTCATCCACCCCGCATTCTGCGACCAAAAGGTTCCGACAAAATCAAGAGTATTTCCATTGATGGAAACTCTCTCTGAATATGGAAGTCCCGTGGTAGAATCAAACATCAGATTTCCCGCATTTTCTCCGGTAGCAATTCCAACAACCGGAGCAACAGTTGATAACGTAGAAGTTGCTGCAAAAGAAGTCGATATACAGGTGCCAAAAGCGATATAAAGAAGTATTATATACAAAGAGAAGCGTTTCATACAGAGAAAAGTAAGAAAGTAAATGTATGATTATTTTTGTTTATTCATCTGTTCCAAAATCAGTTTTACCGTATCATCACACTGTTTCCGGGTTCCTGCATCGCTTATCTTCGCACACGTAGCAGTATCTTTATTGACTACCCCCGCCTTGAGGAGAAGTGTGTCGGTACATTTTGTCTTCAGATCGGCAGTGATAATGTTCGCACAGAGCGACAGATTGTTTTCTGCAAGAGCTTTCTCGAGAAGATTTATATCATTCATACGAGCAAATTGTGTCGTACAAGAAGCTTTGCGTGTGATATCGACAATCTTCGCACAGAGCGAGCCATCTTTATTTTCCATAGTGAGGGTCATATAAACGGTGTCGCTACATGTATTCTTCATATTCACATCTTGAATCTGTCTACAGACTTTTATATCCTTGGTCGTTGTCCCCTTTTGAAGGAGATCAATATCGGCATCTTTCTCGATGCGATTCGTACAGTAGTCTTTATCCGCTCAGGAAAGGCTTGCGCAAGCATCAACGGTCCCGGAAAACGATGCATCTTCGATCTTTGCAAAAACCACATTCTTCGTACAGGCATTTTTGAGATCGCTGTCTCCGGTAATCTTATCACAATCAGATTGTTTAAGGGAAGTTATAGCAGAATCATAAGCGAAACTGCTCGTGCAACGACTCTTGGTCGTAATATCAGTAATCTTGTCACACAATGTCACATCTTTTTCCTTGGAAGCCTGTGCGGAATAGACGTTATCAGAACATTCCGCCTTGAGTGTATCATTATCGATGATTTTCTCACAAGCGGTGATATCAAGGGCATCCACAGCGCTATTATAAAGAGCATAATCATCCATTTTCTTTTGGAGCTGCTTTTGTTCCGCTTCATAAAGAGATTCTGGATCATCGAGACTGATTATCTTTCTCTGTATATTTGTTTCTCATATATTTGTCTTTTTCTTGGTCATAAAGAATCCAAAAGCCATGACTCCCACCAGAAGGATAACTAAAGTCATTTGTAAAATAGGAAGTTTCTTCATAAAAAGCAAGATATAGAATAAAAACGGTCTAATTATGGTATATAAATAAAAAAATGCAAAAGTTTTTATTATGAATACTCCCATTTTTTACATAAGTAATCCTCTCATTATTTCTGAATAAGAAAAAATGCAACAATCGGTCCGGTTGTTTCGGTACGAAGAACCCGATTTCAAAGGTGGATTTTTTGTATATTCTTTTCTTCAAAAAAAGATATCTCTTCTCTCGACCATCAGCCCTCCGGTCAGACGAAAATATTAATGGGCGAGTTTTTTATATCGATATCACGTATATGTTTACTCCCCTGCTCTTCCGTATGAAGTACGTAACTTTGTCTATTTTCTGGAACTATCATTCGGTCTTCCAAAAAAATAACGGATGGAGGGAGATTTCCTCCGCATTGTTCGGTTGCCTCTCGTACTATTTCCTGGAAACGTTCTATTTTATGTGCCGTTACAAGAAGGCGTTGACTTCTTTCCGGTCGAAAGAATATAAACTCCCGTATTCAAACTTCCACTCCTTTTTGTAGAATGTATTCTATCTTGTCGTACTTGTTGGGCAGAGCTTGATAGAGCCTGACGCATGTCTTTGAATCGGATACGTTTTCATAAGCTTTTACAAAGGACAATCCTATCCCCTTTTTAGT
>DNKW01000054.1 GCA_003488655.1 Candidatus Altimarinota bacterium
GGTATTGCTTTTCCAGAGCCGGAATTATCTTTTACCACGACGGTGAAATCAATAGTTGCGGATTCTACGACGAAGTTCAGATTTGAAATATTAGTTGCACCCACACTTACGTTCAAAGGTTTTGGTGGCATAAAATCGGGCGCTTTGTAATTTGTTGCCATGGCACCCTGTGCCATAGTAGGACTTATACCGATAGTGGTATATCCTGCATTTTTCGGTACTTGCAATTCAAAAGAAGCGGGAGATCCTATGATTCAGAGATCTTTATTGAAAAACCCATTCGGACTCGATACCCAAATAGTGAGCTCTTTTCCGGAAAGTCCGGTGATGGATCCGGAGAGGGTAACGAATTCCGCAGCATCTGTTTTGTCTTTCAGAATAATATTTATCGTTTTATTGGTATCCAAGAAAATATCCATAAACTGATTATTGGTAGCGCTGTAGTTGGACGCTGCATAGGTATTGTTGCCTATATTTTTTATTCTCAACTCCGGACTGAGGAAAAGAGAATAATTTTTATTCAATTCTCCCGTATACACGATCGTTCCATTCGTATCGGCGAGAAGTTCTTCGTACCCTGAAGGGGTGTTAAATCCCACTACCGCTCCGGAAATACTTACACCCGTGATGGGTGTTCCATTTTTATCCTGAAGTTGGATAGTGATGGTTTTCAGAGTATTTCCTGTTGGAGCTTCTTTGATAAAAACAGGATTGGATTTTATCTTCGACACAACTATTCCGGAAGTATTTTTTGTGGTAATCTCCACCGTATATCCATCCGTTGTATAGTCCTTTGCTTGTATCGGATTGATGATATCCTGTACATCGGAAGCGATATAATCGTTCTCTCGGAGGATGCTCTCATAGTGAGAAGTTATGGTATACTCAAGGATATTTTTACCCGAAAGTTTTGCGATAGTAAATTTCGGTTTTGTTTTATCTCCATTTACATAGTTCACATAGCTTCCACTGTCAAACCTCGCATTTGTCAGGTCAAACTGGGTTGGGAAAGATACTTCGATTTTTGATCCAGCAACCAATTGTGAAGAAACGGGAAAATCGATGAAATAGAGATTTTTCTTTCCTGCCGTATTGTTTTGTGGATTGATATTTGCCTTCAATTCTATCGCTTGGGTCGTTGCCTGAAACGATGTACCAACATTCGCATTAAAAAGCACCGTTTGCTGGGTTGAAGAAGTGAGTGAATTTAAGAATTTATCTTTTATATTCGCAAGATTAATCTCTACGATAGTTTGTGTCGAAAGAGTCGATGCAGGAATGGAAAGTCCCTTTATGGCAACTCTTCTATCCATATCATTATAGGTAATGGTAGCATCTGTAAGAGAAACGGAAGTACTCGGAGTACAAGAGCCTCCAATGGTCGTAGTACAATAATTAATAACATAATTTGATTTATTGAGAGCATCTGTTATCGACTTTGAGAACTTTATTTCCATGTCAGTGGAAGTTGTCCAAAAAGAATCTACAAAGAAAGGTGTAGTTATCGCTCCCGCTGTCGAGTACGATTTTTCTATCGTATTATTGGTACTATTATGGATAAAATTATTTGCAAGACTTCCGGTATTGATTAAATTTCCTCCGATATCTTTTATGATATTTCATTTGAGGACTATCTTATAGTCCGTATTTGCGAGAAGCTCCGTAGACGGTTCAAGTTTTATGGAATTGGCAAAGTGGTTATAGTTCACCGTCGAAGTAACTTTAGTTCCGCCACTCTGATAGAGAGATACCGATGAAGCATTGATCGTCGAAGCATCGATCGGAGAATTGAAACCTATCTCGAATGTAGTACTGTCCGGAGACGAATAATCCCACATAATATCCAAAGGAATGCTCGATGCCATTCCCGTTCCCGTCTTAAACTCTACCGCATGACCATTTGAAGGGGTGGCGAGAGTTTGATTTTTTACAGACTTCACTCCCGATCCGGACCCGGTGATAACGAGTCTGTATTTTGTATTTGCCGTCAATGTTCCTCCGCTTATATAGAGGGTTTTCGGAGTAAGGTCATTGTCGTATGTGAAACTCACAGTCTTTTGAACTGGAGTAACGCTCGTAATATCATACAATTTTACCGTCGTTGTATTTACCGTCGCTGTATCGATAACCTCATTGAAGATAACCCGCATTTTCGCATCGCGTGGAACATTCTGTGCTTCGAAAAACGGATCCGTTTTTTCTATGAAAAAATCATTTATCGAAACAGTAGCAAGATTGGAATAATCTGCGATCGTATGGAACGTAATCTTATGCCCTCCTCATTCGGTCATGGGAATATTTCCAACAAGATTCAATCATTTTATACTCTTTACATTTGTAGAAAGGTTCAAGGAATATTTCGTACCGTGGGATAACGGAAGATCGGTGGAAAGAGTAAGTTCTGTTCCCGTGTAGGAAAGAGTGGTTGTTACTTCATTTCCCATATCGTCTTTCAGCTTGATATTTGCAGAAGTGATTGTTACGAGATCGAGTTCCTGATCAAATCCCACTTTCATAATAAATCCCGTTGCGGTCGCATCTTTTACGGGAACATCCGAAACAAAGTCTCCGGGAAAGGAATAGTTTACAATAGGCGGAAGAATCTGGTTGCTATAATTTCCATCGAAAAATGAGAAAAATACCTTATTATTGTATTCATTCAAAACTTTTCCTCCATTAAAAGTGATACCCGAAAATGTTAAATCATACCCGACTCCCGATTCCACTCCCGTGAGTGTCAACGAAAGGATATTTCCACTGTTTGATTGTGCAGTAATTTCAGGAATAAGAGTGGTGGTTCCGTAGTTTTTATCCACACTCAAATCTCCAGTGGTTGATATAATATCACTGAATTCGATTTTTAATTGTCCTGTTTTCGCCGAGGCATTAAGATTCGTCGGGGAAACATTGTTCCAAAATGCGTAATTGTCCCAGTTTTTGTCGATATAGAAAGCGTTGAAAAGCTTGTAATTTGTGCCGGCAACCGTTACAGCAAGATCTCTGTCTCCAAGGGTCGCACCAGTTGATATAACCGCTTGCATCTGTATCCTATTTCATTCACTGACGGTGATATTTGAAAAAGTTATACCCGACATGGAAGCTACGATTATCTGTCCGGAAGTTACTCCCGAGAAGATATTGTTTTTCCCATATACCGTAACACCCGTATAACTCTTCCCCTGAGATAATGTGTAAGGAGAGATATAATCTAGATCTTTAGCGGTCGAATCATACGATACATAACTCCCTGTGAGGGTACTGATATTTCCATTGAAATCCTTGATTCCGGTAATATTGTAAGAATAACTCGTTGCACCGGACTGAATGGACGTGCTCAAAAATAATTTCCTCGGATTGTTATAATCAGCATATGAGCTATACATCTCAAGAGCAGGAGAAAAACTTCCCGTGATGGAATTATTCATATAATCGGTATATATCGGTTCGTTGAACTCCAAGAGAAGTTGGGATTGATTGATCGGATAAAATCCAACAAGTGTTGGAGAGGTATTGTCATTATTGTCCTTTATGAGCGTTTCTCCGTAAAAGAACTCATCCCAAGCGGAGGTTTTGAGTTTCGCTCCGAGTGAGTATCTTCCTGGATTAATGGGATTGGTTACGCCGTTTACGGTAAATTCCATAATCGCTCCGGTTGCGAAAGACGTTACAACATTTGTCAGTTTACATTCCAGTATATTCATGGCGGAATTGGCGGTCGCACCTCCGGCAGTGCTATCTTTTTTGACAAGAAGAGCTCCACTACAACTATTTCCGTTAAGCGCTCCGGAAAAATCGGTAAGTGATGGGGTGTTCAAGAGAAAATTCTCATTGAGTCCGATAGAGAGGACGGTAATCCCCGACATAGTCATGAATCTATCATTGGTAATAGAGAAATCTATGGATCCCGTTGCTGCTGTCTGCCCGGAATTGGAGAAAGTTGTCTGGATCGGAGACTGAAAGGAAGTTCCCGGAATATAATTGGTCGTTCCGGAACCGCTTCCGCCACCACCGGCACCTCATCCGGAAAGATTCATCATACAACGAACCGATGATCCGATAGATCGTTGCTGTGCAGATCCTATATTAACAACTCCTGATCCGCTTGATTGTAACCATGTTACTTTTGCACTCGTTCCACTTGGTTCTGCATTCCAATAATATCCATGTCCAGAAATATAAGATCCGTCATTTGGACGATCTCCCGCAAGCGGAAGTTTAAGAGTACTGATAAATGAGGTGAAATCTTGTCCGACGATATTTACTGCACCTACCCAATCGGATGAGGTAGGGATAATATATCCCGTTCCACAAGGAGAATTCATCCATGCTGGATCAGTACTCGCTCCAGTAAATGCTGCCCAGTTATAATCAAATGCGGTACTTCCCGTGATAAACAGTGAATGGCCTGCGGAAGTAGATCCAGAATCGACAAAAGCGAGAGATCCTGTAATCGCTGTATTGGTAATCGGCTCATTACGATGCCACTGATAATAATCCCCCATATAAGATACCTGACCGAGTGTTGGTCCTCCTGTTGTAGTCGTATCGGCAATAACAGTTGATTGACCGCTTCCGCTATATGAAGTACTCGCACCGGCATTACATGCCGACCAGATCTGTACGGTAGTACCGCTCCATACGGCGATATCTTTGGTGTCGCATCATGGAAAATAGGTACTGCTCGTATTCCCGACTCCCGTTCCCGTAACATCGATATCGATGCCATTATAATTAAATGTATTACCCGATCAATATACCTGATTCGGGTCATATGCCGTATATATCGCATAGGTCGTATCCACGAGAGAATCAAGATTCACTCCGAGAAACGAGAAATTGGAACTCAAAAGGAAAAATGAAAGACTTCCTGCAAGAATCTTTCGGGAAAAAAGAGGCATTTTCATAAAAACGAATATTATAGAGAATAAAAAACCTGCCAATTGTAAACTTTATTTTTCTAATTGCAAAAATAAATACTGGCTTTTTGCAAAAAAGTATTTTTAAGAAAAAATGAGGATTTTTTATTTTTCGGATATACTAAAATATAATTACTCTGTTACCTATATCATCTATATGAAATCTCTCGAAAAATCCGGTTTCACTTTGATCGAAGTACTCGTCGCTTCCGTCATATTATCGAGTGTCTTTTTCGCCATCCTGACGCTTATTTCGAACAATACCCGACAAGCCACAAATCTGGAGCATTCTCGAATAATGGATGGACTCTTCCTCTCATCGAAGGCCTGCATACGTTCTTTCGGCTATACTGCTCTTTCCACAACAACTGCAACCCAGAGCCTTAATTTCGGGACTGATAATATGGGATGCTTTACGGGAAGTTATGATTCCAATCTCTCATTCATGGGAATATCGCTCGAAAGAATAAACGGTACCGAGACTGGGGCAACCGTTTTTTGGAGTTATTTTCGCATAGAGAACAATACGGGAACTCTCAAAGTGTATAGTACCATCAGCGACGGAACGGAGAGTAAAAAGTATGATTTTATCGTGGGGCAGTAAAAAACTACCCCAGAATACTGCCCTTCGGGGAGCCTCACTCTAACCCTCTCCTTCAGAGGAGAGAGGAAAATAAGGAATCTCCTGAAAAACGATGAAGTTCGTATGAAAATCGCGTACCGGAGTGAACCGTACGACCTGTACGGAGAACAAGGAACGTAAGATTTGAATGCGAAATTCACGTTTTGCAGAGATTCCTACAATACATTGCGCATCGCCGCGATATTGAACGCATAATCCATCTTGAGGGAACCGAGAATTCCAAGATACCCTTCCTTCCCCTCTATATTAATTTTCTTGACCACCATCGTACAGCTTTCGAGGTCGGGAAATATATTCTCCTCTCCGATAAATACGGAAACTTTGTCCCCGATATCAAGCCCCTTGAGAAGATCGATAAAGTGGTATTTATTTTCGAGAACCTTGATGATATTATAGACATTGCTCCCCATAGTAACGGTATTTTTTTCGAGAAAATTAGAAATCCCGAGATAATAATTGGCCCCGAGAGACGGGATACAAGCAAAAGTAATCTCGTTCGTAATCTTCATAAGTCGCGATACGAGCAGATAGAGCGTATCATCGAGTCGTGCGTCCACCGCCCGTTCCACGACCGCTTGTTCCGCCTCCAGAAACACCCCCGGCATCTGTTCCATAAGATAATCGACAAATACCCGAAGTCCCCGGGTCGTCGGCAAACGTCCGGCAGAGTTGTACGGCTGAAAAATAAGCCCCATCTTCTCGAGAGCTGCCATATCGTTGCGAATAGTAGCGCTCGATACCTGGAGGTCATACTTCTTGAGAAGAGATTTCGATCCGGTAATCTCCCCCGTTTGGATGTATTCCTCGATGATGAGCTTCAAGATCTGAACCTTTCGGGTGTCGATTTTTTTCATAAATTCCGCTGATGGATAAAAGATATGGGGAGTATATGGAAAAAACGATTTCTGTAAAATGTAAAATCTACTACAACACCTTCTCTATCATGTACATCCCTTCCCCGACAGTAATACTCTTATCCGACTGGAAATACCGCGTTGCAAATTGATCCTTCCAGAGAAAATTATACCGTATACGAAGAGTGGTAATCATATCTTTGTATTCACCCGCCTCGTCAATCCACTTTTTATCCTCATTTACAATGGGCGAACCATTGACCGCGCTGACAACGAGACTCGCGAATTCCGCACGGGATACCTTCTTATAATCATCAAGTCGGCTCATACGCGTTTCAAAATCTTTTGTTCTTGTGAAAATCTGCTGTTTTTTTATCTGATCGTCCCCTGCCTTGAGAAAAAGATGAGCAAGTGTATTTCGTATCAACTCTTTTGCCTGCTTTCCTATAAGCTCGCGATCTTGGAGGATATATCCGGAACTTGGTTTCATAAGTCCCTTTTTGAGCGCATTTATGGTTTCTGGAAAATACGTATAGGATTTATCGATACCGTTCGGATTGGTAATAAGGATATCTTTGTTGCTCTTTGCGAGAGTTTTTTTTGTACTTTTTTTAACTACTACAAGACCGATGGGCATATAATCGAATGGGAGAATGTTCGCGAGAAGAACCCCACGATAGGTATCTTCATATCCAAATTCCAATTCCTCTACCAGTTCGCTCGTACTGCATTTCCGAACGCTTCGCT
This sequence comes from Candidatus Altimarinota bacterium, assembly GCA_003488655.1. Lineage (GTDB taxonomy): Bacteria > Patescibacteriota > Gracilibacteria > BD1-5 > UBA2023 > UBA1545. Next base: position 7,161 of record DNKW01000054.1, read on the forward strand.
TAGAAACATTACAAAACTTCGCTTTCCCCGTGAGAGATTTCAGAATATAGCGACCGCTGTAGGGGATGTCGATTTGGTTGGAGGAATACTTGGTTCGAAATACTACTCCGGTGAGTTTTTCATCCGCGAGAACGATGGATTTATTGTGGATAATAACCGCTTGATCCGGTGCTGTCATCTCGCTTTTTTTATAGATATTGATACTGGTGGTGAGAAATATTCGTTTCCCAATCTTCAGGCTGATACCATATTTCCCGGGTTTTATCCCGGTAATCTGAAATTCCCGCACTCCATTTTCGATAGCAATGATAGTATCCGGAAAAAGCTTGATTCCGGCACGATCGTATGAGAGAATCAACCCTTCTGCCGGAAGACTTCCGGTAAACGGCTTATTACGATAATTCACATTAATTCGCGCAGTATGTGTTTTCCCTGCTTCGAGATTGTTTCCGGGAACTCAGAGACTCACCGAGAGTGTATGATCTTTGAAGAACTCTTCTATTTCCTCGTCAAGAATCTGCTCGCGGGTTTTGATAGTCTTCTGTTCGATCTTAGGTGCCGTCTTCCCTTTCTCCTGAAGCATCTGCACGGCCGCAGTGGTGGTGATAGTTCCATTCTCGAGAAAAGCTATGGGATCAATGGTATTTGCCGTCAGAAAATCCCGACAAAGCCCCCTATCAACGATTGTCATCGGATCTTTTCATTTCCCGCAAGTGATATAATAATAGGGATGTGCTTGATTGCCCGTATCAAGTTGAAAATGCAGATGATTTCCATAGGAGTTTCCTGTATTTCCCACTTCTCCGATCTTATCGCTCGCCTTTACAAAAGTCCCCTTCGTCACATTTGTTTTCGAGAGGTGGGCATAATTGGAATAGAGAGCTTTTCCGTCGGAAAGTGTATGCTTAATGGAGACCGTATTTCCCCACCCCATTTGCCATCCGGCAGAAAGTACTTCTCCGTCTCCGATGGATTGCACGGGAGTACCTTGTGCCGTAGAAATATCCATTCACAGATGACTCCCATATCCCACATCCCACCCGTAGGTGTAGGTTGCTCCCCAGAGTACAGAATAGATACGACGATATTCTTTGTTGTTTTTAAAATTTGCATAATCGGCACCGGTAATTCGCGGGAGTGCCATTTTACAGCCGTTATCGAGCGTAC
>DNKW01000004.1:0-3082 GCA_003488655.1 Candidatus Altimarinota bacterium
GAAAAAGGAATAAGTTCTTCCCAGCGCTCCAAGGAAGACGCGATGGACTACCGCTACTTCCCGGAACCCGACCTCCCACCGCTCGTGATTTCTCGAGAATTCATCGAAGCCCGTGCCATCGGAGACCTTCCGATCGACCGCAGACTCAAGTACATGAACGAGTACAAGCTCCAGCCCGATGATGCCCGCATCCTCTCCGCTTCCCGAGAACTCTCCGACTTCTACGAAGAACTCGTGAAACAGAGTGACGATGCCAAGAAATCCTGCTCGTACATCACGACCATCCTCTTCACCCTCTTCGATGCGTACGGAGAAGCGATTTCTTTCGAATGACTCAAATTCGGCGTAGAAGAGCTTGCTCGAGTGATTACACTCGTAAACAAAGACGAGATTTCCTCAACCAATGCAAAGATAGTCGTAGAGGAACTCTTCCTGAACGGAGGAGCTACCGACGCCATCGTGGATACGAAGAAGCTCCGCCAAGTTTCCGACACTGGAGCCCTCAAAGCGATCGCCGAGAAAGTCCTCGCCGACAATCCTACTCAGGTTACAGAATATAAGTCCGGGAAAGAGAACCTCTTCGGATTCTTCGTCGGACAGTGTATGAAAGCGAGTGCTGGACAATGAAACCCGAAGATGTTTACGGAGATTTTGAAGGAGATTTTGTAATTTTTCCGTCATTCCCGCGGAGGCGGGAATCTACCTTATATTTTTAATTTAGCCAACATGAGAACAGATTTATTGGAATTCCCGAATACTGAAAATCAGAGCTTGAGAGGGATAATCACACTACCAGATGGAGAAACAAATAATGCCGTGATTTGTCTTCATGGATTCGAGAGATGTTCAACAACTGAAAAAAAATTCAAAACACTTGCGGATATTTTTTCCGAAAAAGCCATAGCGACATTACGATTCGATTTTTCCGGTTGCGGACTCTCTGATGGTAATTTCAAAACAACAACCATTAAAAAACAATGACAAGAATTTTTCAATGCAATACAGGCTCTTCAGAATAAAACCGGAGTACAAAAAATCGATATAATAGCTCATAGTCTCGGAGCTTGTGTTTTGGCAACTCAGATGAATAAAATCAAGGAACAGATAGGAAAAATCGTATTGATAGCACCTGCTTTGAATCAGAGAGATCTCCTTAGATATTGGTTCGTGACAGGTCAGATGAAAAAAGCAAATCCCAGTATTGAAATAACTTGGCAAAATTACAAAGATTATCTGGATGAAGAGGACTTCTTGAAAGATTGTCAAAGAGATGATAAAATGACAAAAGCGAATCGTATAAGTTCATGATATTTTCTTTCCGGAAAAGATTTCGATTTTTCAGATCATTTTACATGAGATAATTCTAGTATTCTCCATATTCACGGAGAAAAAGATGTTGCCGTTCCACGAGAAAGTATCAATGTCAGATTTGAAAATCAAGTAGTTGTGAAAAACGGAGATCACGATTTAGAAAAACCAGATCAAATGGAACAATGGATTCAAAAGGGAGCTGATTTTTTATTGAAAGATTAATCACTCTTCTGTAATCTCTTCATAATCGGAAGATTCCAGACATTTTCGAGAAGATATTTCCGTTATACTTTCACCAAAAGTGGCTCGAAAATTTCGGAATGACAGTTTTTTATTTCCCCCTACTCTCACCCTCATTTATGTCCTTTCGCTTCTCTTCCATCAACCTCGGTTGTTCCAAAAACCTCGTCGACCTCGAATTCGCCATCGGGGAGATTTTGAAGTACTCGGATAGAACTCCTATCGAGTATATAGAAGACCCGGAAGACCCGGAAGCGGACTATGTGATAGTCAATACCTGCGGATTTCTCTCTTCGGCTCGGGCCGAGTCGGAACAAACACTCAGTCACTACGACAATCTCGGGAAAAAACTCATCCTCATGGGGTGTTATGTTTCGGTGAAGGACGATAGTTTTCTTTCGGGGCTCAAGAACCTCCATTCGGTAGTTCCGTTCATCAGCTACACGACCATCGAGGGACTCCTGTTCGGGAAAACCGTCGGGATCGATATGAGCGCTATCGTGCGAGCGAAGGTGGCTATGAAACAGTCGAAGGAGAAGAAACTCACGGAATATCTCGAAATCGTCGGAGGGAAAGCCAAGAAGAACAATGAGAGTGCGTTCATCTGGCGTTGAGACGAAGTGAGGGCGTATATCCATGCTCCATTCGGGTACGAGTACCTGAAGATAGCCGAAGGTTGCGATAATAGCTGTACCTTCTGTATCATCCCGCAGATTCGTGGGAAGCAGACGAGTCGAAAGATGGAGGATATAGTAAAAGAAGTACAAACGATGCTTGCGAACGGAATTCGGGAGATCCAGATTATTGCACAAGATACCACTCGATACGGAACGGATCTCTACGGAGAACCACGACTTTTTGAACTCTTGGAAAAAATCGAAGCGATTCCCGGGGATTTTAAATTTCGATTGTACTACATGTACCCCGATATTCTCACTCTCGAGCATGTACAGAAACTGAAGAGTTTCCAGAAGCTCCTCCCCTACTTCGATATCCCATTTCAGCACTCGAGCGAACGAATACTCAAACGAATGGGGCGCCACTACGACGAAGCACATGTGGAAGCATTTTTAAAATCTATCCGAGAGAATTTTCCCGATGCATTTATCCGAACGAGCTTCATCATCGGATTCCCGGGTGAAACCGACGAAGATTTCAATCACTTGATTGAGTTCGTGAAACGACACGATTTCGAATCGGTTGGAGTGTTCCAGTACCACGACGAAGTACTCGCAGCCAGCTCCAAGCTCGGTGAAAAAGTACCGGAGGCGGTCGTGAACCAGCGGATGAAGAAACTCGCCAAGGTTCTTGATGAGATTTATATGAAGCACGCGAAAGATGCCCGAGGAAAAACATACTCTGGCTATATTATGGATATACAAAAGAATGCCTGCATTATACGCCGCGAGATACAAGCGCCGGAAGTGGACGAGTACGACGAGGTGAAATCCAGTTCCATTGAGGGAGATAAAAAAGAATGGGAGATTGGAAAATTTATAACATATAGCCTATAAAATAAACCCTTCCCGAA
>DNKW01000004.1:3243-5171 GCA_003488655.1 Candidatus Altimarinota bacterium
AGATGTTTTTTATTGCAATCAATATATTTTATAGCTTCTAAGAGCATATCTTTTGGTGTCTTCTGGATATTTCAGAGAACTCGAGTAAAATACGAATCATATTCATTTTTCAAGCCCTTGTCAAAAGTCTGAAGGGTTGTTTCCGAATTCATAAAACTGCGGTATTTTACCCGGCTATAGTCTTTGCTTATAGCCTCGCTCATCTTGGATTCTTCTCGCAGGCGTTGAGCGGGAAGATACATGGGGAAATTCTGAAGATATTTTTCTTCCGCCTCACCAGTCGCAAGATAGGCAAGGAAAGAATATCCCGCCTGAGGATTGAGAGATGTTTTTGAAAGTGCAAAATAATTATACTCCCCGAGATTAATGGCATCTTTCGGATCAAGAGAAATCTGAGGAATCTCCGATGTTCGCAGACTTACGGAAGAAAGGACATTCTCGCTTCCCGCTCGCTTGATAGCATACTCGATTTCCCGAAGCAGCGAAGGGAATCCGATTATCATGGCTACCTTCCCTCTCACAAACATATCCACAGTAGTGAGGTTCAAGTCTCTCATGGTGGATTCTATATGTGCGAGAGTATTCACCGATGTCTTTCCGGAAAAAGAGAAATAGCGCATAATGGCATTGTTCGCATTTGTATCGGCAAGTTTTATATAGGAAGGGACGTCGTTTTGAAGCAGGAAGAGCGAAAGAATATCCGAAGCGCCCGGTATATACCTCCCGTCCAATCAGAGCATCATATCGGCATAATCCCGAGAATCGTCGATCGTTTGAACACCAATGTCTTCCGTAGTACTATCGGAATTTCCCCCAATTTCACTCCAGAGATGTGGAACGGTTTTGACAAGCTTCCAGTTATAGAAAATACCAAGGGCTTGATATCAGAGTGGCACGCCCTTGATTCAGGATACTGTTTTATCCGCTCCGGAGGTATCTTTCTCTTTGTTTTCAATCACCAGATCATCAAATACTTTATTGAAATTTTTCGAGAAATCGTCCGGATGAATGATGTTCGACGGGATGGCGAGTATCTTCGATTCAAGAAGTCCGCCGTCGCTGCTATTTACCACGAATATATCCGGGGAATTCCCGTCAGAGAGGACAGTAAGGAGCGTCTTTTCATAATCGACATAATTGCCGAATTTCGTCACTTTTACATCGGTATTTTTATAGTCTGGATAACGATTTTTGAATCCCGTAATGATATCGGAGAAACCGGCGCTTTCATCGCCCACCACCCAAACAGTAAGCTCCGATGGAGCTTTGGTCTGGGGTTTTTTGGAAGAGGAAGAACCAAGCATGGATATACCGATGATAAGTGCCAACAATACGACACCGGTTACAGCAAAAAATACGATTTTATTCTTGGAGAGAGAGGAAATATCCGGCATAACGACTAATTAAGAATTAAGAATGAATAATGAAGAAATATATTTTGAAATCTTCTGAAAAACGATGAGATTTGTATGAAAAGTGCGTACCGAGGCGAGGCGTACAATTGTACGATGAGCGAGGAACGTAAAGTTTGAATACGAAGATTGAAGTTATTTCGTATTTCCCTCTGCGAGGAAGTGCAAGTGTACATGCATTATCTCTTGTCCCCCCTCCTTTCCGACATTGAACTGGAGTTTATATCAAGAGATATTCATATCCTTTCCGATATCCCGTGCGAGGAGAAAGAGTCATGAAATGATTTTTCCGTCAGAATTTTCCAGATGAGCGATGGAGTCGATGTGTTTTTTGGGAATGAGGAGCATGTGAACCCGAGCTTTCGGATGAATATCATCGATCACTATATAATTTTCGTCTTCATACACGGGAACGGAGGGGATTTCACGGGCAACAATCGAGCAAAAAAGACACATAAAAATACCGTAAAAAGATAATTCCGGGAGATTATACGGGAAAATAGATGAAATTCAAAT
>DNKW01000004.1:5326-7285 GCA_003488655.1 Candidatus Altimarinota bacterium
TGAATTATCTCCTCAAAACCTTTGGTTGTCAGATGAACTATGCTGATTCCGAGAAAATCAATATGATTCTCCTCCAGTCAGGACTTCGAAAAGTACTGGAATGTGGTGAAGCCGATATACTTGTGCTCAATACTTGCTCCGTACGGCAGAAGTGAGAAGACCGAGTGTATGGATATATCCGCGAAGCACGGGCTCTTGCTGAAAAACAAGGAAAAACCCTCATTGTCGGCATAACCGGATGTATGGTTCGAAAAACAGGACTTCACGGGAAATACTATGAAAGCGAGCGGAAAAGGAAAGCGGCAAAAAGTATCGAACTTATTCGTGACGAAAGTTCTCTTTTCAACTCTGACGATAAGATTTTCGGAGTGACGGATACCGTCGACTTTACCCTCAGAATCGAGGAGATTCACTATCTCACAAAGATTCTCTCACTCATTACCCAAACGGAAATCGGAAATGATGCAAAATGGAATGACTATCTGCAAGCGAAACAATTTCAGGAAAATGAGAGTTCTGCGAATATCATCATACAAACAGGATGCGATAATTTCTGCAGCTATTGCATCGTTCCCTATACGAGAGGGCGTGAAAAATCCCGACCACAAGAAGAGATTTTGCGGGAAATAGAGGAATGCGCCGCAAGCGGGACAAAAGAGATAACTCTTCTTGGGCAGAATGTGAATAGCTATGGAAAAGAGACGAGAAAAAAACTCTGGAACAGCGAGGAACTGAAATGGAATAGGGAAAATACCGAGAAAACCCCTTTTCGCGAACTTCTTGAAAAAGCGAACGCTATAAAATGACCGGATCGTATCCGTTTCACCTCCAGTAATCCGCACGATATGACTCCTGATATCCTCGACGCTCATTTTGAACTCGATCATATGTGCCATCATCTTCATTTTGCTCTCCAATCAGGATCGGACGAGGTGCTCAGGAATATGAATCGGAAACACACTTTCGAGGATTTTCGACTTCAGGTCGAATATCTCCGGTCTCGTGATCCGCTCTTCTCTATATCGACCGATATTATCGTGGGATTCCCAGGAGAAACCGAGGAGCAGTTTCAAGAAACGGTACGCGCCTTTGAGATCTGCGATTTCGATTTCGCCTTCATCGCACGGTACTCACCGAGACGAGGAACGCAAGCAGCTGAGATGACCAGAAATAGTTTAAATCAAGGAATTTCTGAAAAATGATGAAATTTGTCGTGAAAATCGAGAACCGCAATGAGTCGTACTAAAAATAGTACGGCGAATGAGGAAGCGGAGATTTGAACGCAAAGTTCGCCTTTTGCAGAAATTCCTATGAAAGAAAAAGCCCGACGATGGGATATATTGAACACCCTCCTTTACCAATCCGTACAGCGTCGCAATAAACTCATGCTCGGCAGAATAGAGGAGATACTCATATCCGAAAAAGGAAAAGACGGACAATTCATCGGACGGACGAGGAATTTCAAGGAAGTGCACATAAAAACAATCCCCGATATCAAAATCGGGGATATGGTGAGCGTGAATATTACGGAAATGGATCGATGGATACTAAGAGGAGAGATACTATAAAAATGGTCTCTAATATAGATCTTTATTTTACATTTTTGTCGAGAATACCCTGAATATCGCTTGAAGTAATGCCGATATCTTTAACATATTCCGATGCACGAGTAATCATTTTTTGCACGAAAGCATGATCCGCCAAATTCATCCGAATGGTTTCCATAGCAGGAATTTCTATCGATTCGGCAAGAAGGACAGTATGTACCCGATTTTTTACAGCCCCTTGCTGAGCAGGGCTTTGTTCTCCGTTCGCATTCCTATCGAGGATATCCTGAATATCAAGAGAGGTGATCCCAATCTGATTGAGACATCGCAATGCCTGACTGATGACAATCTGTACAAAATTACCATCTGCCAAATTCTCCCAAATACATTGTTCGTGAGTCAGTACATGGGT
>DNKW01000050.1:0-1217 GCA_003488655.1 Candidatus Altimarinota bacterium
AAGTCCTTACGGATTTCCGTGACATTATGTCCCACATAACTTCCTATTTTCCCATCTTCGGGAGTGATCAAAAGAGTCCGTATTCCCCCGCTTCACTGTACAGTGAAGTTCATAACAGTCGTGGATTGCTTCACTTTCATAATCATATCTTCCGGACTCAAAATAGTTTTTCCATCAATCGAGAGAAGGATGTCTCCATCCAAAAGTCCTGACTTTTCCGCGATACTTCCGGTGAGTGGAGAGAGAATAATACCATCGGTTTTCACGAGTCCGATACGTACCGCTTCATCAAAGGAAGGAATGAGTTTTGTCTCGGTCGAAGTCTGAAATTTCGTATTGATTCCGAGTGGTTCGACTCCGACCATAAAAAGGACAGAAAATATGAGGAATGCGAGGAAAAAGTTCATAATCACTCCTGCGAGTATCACCGTCGATTGCTCCAAAAAGTTCTTGTGTGCAAGAAAATCTTTATCATGTGCTCCCGTTTCGTTCATCTCCTCGCCTTTCATCTTTACAAAACCTCCGATTGGGAGCCAATTCAGACTATAGACAGTACCACTGGAGTCTTTCCATACCTGTTTGGCACGAGGGGGAATGCCGATTCCAAATTCATCCACTTTGACACCGAATCTCTTTGCCATACTAAAATGTCCGAGCTCGTGAAAGAAAACGATGACGGAAAATATGAGAAGTGCGAGTATGATTCCGAGAAGTATTGTCATAAAACGAAGTAATAATTATGATTTTTAAAAAAATCGTCATTCTGAACTTGTTTCAGAATCTTCCTTTTTTTAAAAAATGTGGAAGATCCCGAAATGAATTCGGGATGACGAAGAATAAATCGATCAGTAAGATATTATTTATTACCGAGATCTATTTTAAGGTGATCAAAAAGATGATTAATGAGATCGTCGAGTTTTTTGAAATCTTCACGTTCATAATGAAAAGTTTTTCCATCGATGGAAACATTGAGTGTTCCATTGAAACGACCGATTTTATTCTCTTCGAGAACAAAAGATACTTCTCCCTCAACATCCTCCCCATCGAGTTTCTTGAGGTACTTGTCGAGTTTACCGGAGAGATTTTCTTCCACGAGACGCTCTACTACGTTTCTATCATGTTCGAGATTCTTCAGTTGTATCTTTTTTTCAAGTTTCATAGGACTAGAAGTTAGGAGATATTTCCATTGCAGATAAACTGCAAGAAGTCATTATATA
>DNKW01000050.1:1436-6467 GCA_003488655.1 Candidatus Altimarinota bacterium
GAGCGTTTCCTTCGAGATGATCACGTACCACTTCTGTGAGAGTATGGAGAAGAAGTTCCATCGGCGCCTTGTCCTCATGTTCCTTTTTTTCAGCTATTTCTTGTATAACCTCTTCAATATGATCGGAAATATCATGAGGATTTTCTGCTCATTCAAGGATGAAATCCTCTCCGTCTCCGGCAGTATAAAGTATAACGTCCCCTTTATGAAAGATGGAATCCCAAAATGAATGAGTCTGAATCTCGGATCCCTTTATATCATGATAATCTATATAAATAACATGCCGTGCGAATATATCCCAATCGATGTCTATCACTCAGAGATCGGTTATGAGCCATACATCATTGTACCAGTCGAATATCTTGTAGACCAGGAAAAGATAGAGGACAACTGCATACGTTTCAAAATACAGGAAGGGTATGAGGGTTTGAAGGGAAAAAGAATCATTGTAATAAAAAAAAGTTGGAAGGGCAAGTCCCAAAAATAACGCGACGATGATACGATCTATTATGAGAAGAGGATGCCTATGACACACAAAAACAAGATCTTCTCCGTCTCGAAGATATTTTCCAAAAAAAACTTGATCAAAATAATTCATAAGTGGCGGTGGATGTCGGATATCATTTGAAGTGAGTATATGTTTTTTGAGAGAGAGTGCAAATTTAGATATGTTCTTTCTTTCTATATCTTATGAACTGGAAGGTCTCAAATTGTTCCACTTTCTGTTTTTCAAAGTTTTTTTCAAACTCTGCTAGGAAAACATCTCCCTCGTAATGACCCGGTATTTTACTCAACCATACCTCATCGACGAGCTGCATTTTCAAAAATTCCTCGTATATTTTCTGTCAACCTATTATAAATACTTTGTCTATTCATTCATTTTCCAGAACTCCGAGCATTTCCGGTATGGTAGGAAATGCCTCTATCCCCTCTTTTTCAATCCCCTGTGAGGAGAGTACGATATTGCGCCGGTTTGGAAGCGGTCGCCCGATGGACTCATAAGTCTTTCGTCCCATAATGATAACCCCTCCTGTCGTCAGTCGCTTAAAATTCTGGAGATCCTCCGGCAGATGCCACGGAAGTTGTCACTTATTGCCGATGACACGATTGTCTGCCATAGCGGCGATGAGAATATATGTTGGTTTTTTAGAATACATATTTTACGTGGAAAATTTTCTTAAATTAGGGAATATTCGTTTTTTGATCGGATGATTTGTTCGAAGAACCAGATCTTGTTCTTCCGTAATCATTTCAGGATTGAAAGTTTTTCCGAGAAATCATACTCGACTTCGACTTATCTTAAACATGAATTCTCTCACTTCCGGAGAGAGTACCTCTATGGCTTCCGGAGAAAAGGAGTGAAAATCAAATGACATTTTCTTTCTTTTTGCCACACTGCAGAGACTATCGGCGGTTATCCCTTTATATTCTTTCTTGATACTGTCAATATTTTCCTGCGGAAAATCCCCGATATATTCTATTACTCTTTTTCGGATAATCTCAAGTGCCTTGTCTCCGATAACTTTGCCGATAAGATTCCATTCCGAAATCTGAATAAGGAATTTTCGTTCCCCTGGAGAGAGTCATTTTTCATTCAATTTTATTACGCTCGCCGCATTCAAATGAATCGTATTGATTATTGCTCGTGTAATAGTATGAGTCCGCTCTTCTTCGAGATGAGGCGCAGTGAGAGCTTGTTCCGTTTTCTCCCGTACCTCTTCCACTGTCTCTGAAACAATGGAAACGGATGTTGTCTCTCATTCTCCAAGGGTATCAATGGGAAGATTGAGAGCGCGAAGAAATCGTATTTTTACTCTCTCTGCCTGTTTCGTTTCTTTTATTCATTCCACAGACATTTGTTTTATGAGTTCACAAAGCCTTATTACCTTATCGCTATCGATCGCGCCAGATTCATACGGATTCCGCAATAATGCAGTATAGCGCCGCTCCTCTCGAGAGATTTTTTTGGGAAAACATTCTCGAAAAATCTGGTCTATGGGAGCTTGTGTAGAGAGTCAGTGTTGATTCCTATTATTCATAAGATAAGTGAAAATGTTATAAACAACCTATTTATACACAAATACTATATCCTGTCAATTAAAATTCCCAACTTCCGTTCATACTCGTGGATTGGGTGTAATTTACCACCGTCGATTCGAAAAAGTTACTCTTGTCGGCGTTTGGATCTTGGAGACGTTCAAGGTGTTTGTAGGGGTTGGTAATGACTTCTCTGTAGAGTGGAGCGATTCCGAGCATCGCAAGACGTTGGTCGGCAAGCCATTTCGTATATTCGGCGGTCGTTTGCCCGTTGATTCCGGGAATTCGGTTCCCAAGAATATGGGTACTCCATTCGATTTCCTGTTTCACGGCTATATCCATCATATCGAGAATCACCCGTTCATCGTAAATGCTTGGGAATTCCCGTTTAATCTCCTTGATAATATTGGCAAATATCGTGATATGAGTGAGTTCATCTCGTCGGATATAAACAATCATACGTCCCGTTGCGGGCATTTTCATATGATCGACGAGCGTATCGAAGAAAGCGAAACCATTGTAGAAATAAAGAGATTCTAAGAGAAAATTCGCCACGATTCCACGGAAGAAATTCTCGTCCGATGGCTTGTCTATGAAGTTTTGATATATCTGTCCGATATACTTATTTCGTTCGAGCAATATCTTATCGGATCGCCAGAAATAGTAGATTTCATCCCGTTCATGAGAGTCCACCACCGATTCGAGGATGGTTGCGTAAGATTGAGAATGAATCGCTTCCTGAAAAGTCTGAATCGAGAGAATCAGATTCACTTCCGGAGACGTTATGAAGTCAGAAAAATGCGGAAGATTCACAGTCTGAATGGAATCCAAAAATATGAGAAATGAAAGGATTCCTTTGTAGGCTCGTTGTTCTTCGACAGTGAGTTCGCTATGAAACATCCGAGCATCGTCTTTGAGTCCCGAGATTTTTTCCGGAACCCAGAAATTCCCGACCATCACTTGATAGAGCGATTTCGCCCAGGGGTATTTGACCGCATTCAGATTGAAAAGCCCAGTTGTCGAACCCTTGATGATCGTACGGACTTCCACTTCATCTTTTCAGAGCGGATTGAAGAGGAGATTTTGATGCATGGCGTGGAGATTTTGCTGTGTCATGGAGAGTGATTTTTTTGAGTAAAATTATACGAGTATTCACGCCGTTGTCTCTGAGGTCATGGTTTCTATCATATGGACGATATCTGGGGAATTTTCTTCCTCTTTCGGAATGGTTCCCATCAAGAAAAGCATTATCTGTCATTTCTCCAGACGTATTTCCGTATTTTTTATAATAAGGACTTCCCCAAGAATTTGCTCCCGAAAACAGGAACGAAGTTCATTATGGAACTCATTTCTCTGTATCTTCAGAGGATTTACCCACCGTATAACCATATCAAGAAAATCTGAATTGATAACTCCGAGGTTATCCATGAGAATATACTCTGATGCTCCGCTATTTTTTAAATTCTCAGAAAACACATCAACTGCATGAGAGAACGATACTGAAAAAAGAGTACTGATTTCCGAATCATACTTGGAGGAGTTTCTCTCGTTTTCCGGATAGAATTGAAGGATCGATATGCGGAGAAGCTCTATAATTCTTTGGTTGGGGATGAGTGTTATAACTATTTTTTTAGATTCAATTTCTTGAATATGTGCACTATGCATAGAAAAAAGTGGAGAATTGATATATACTGATTTTATTTACTTTACATCTTCATTCGGATAATAATGTCTGAAGAGCTCCTGAGTTCCGTAGTTTCGGCAGTCAGATTTCTGAAATCCGAGAGCTTCGGCTGTTTCGTATACTTTTTCCGGACTGTTTGATTCTATTTCCAGGAATTCTGGGATGGACTTCCCTATGAGACTGCTATACGTATCGAAATCCAGACGTACCTGTCTATCGGAATCGAGGTTTCGAATATAACTCGCTCGTCTCTTTATACTCACTTGCCCCGCTTTTTCAAGTCCGATTTTACAAAGTGTCGCAATCACTGCCTCGAAATCCCGTGCCTCAAACCCTGTCTCCTGCCTCGATTTTATCTGATCACTCCCCCCTTCTGCCACTGCCTTGTGCTCCACCATCACGATATTGTTCTCCTGTCTGATTCGGATTTTCTCCCCGTTCGCCGGATTTATGAGCCACTGAGCCTTGAGAATTCCCTCAAAATAGGGTTTAAACCCGAGTTCCGTGAGTCTCGGGAGCAATTGTACTTCGGTGGTATCGAGGATTTTGGCTTCGACTTCTGGTGGGTGGAGCATGGGAAGTGAGATAAATATAATAGTTTTATTCTTCGGAAATTTCTGCATTTAAAATATCTCTGGAAGATACATCTGGTTTCCTAAGGTTTCTATACGAAATAAAAGCCACTAAAATTGGTAACATTAGAAGAATCAAAAAACCTACTGGGCCTCATCATCGTTGTCCTATTTGATGAGTAGGTAGACCGTGTCTTATAAAGGAAATAACTATAAGATATAGTAGTCCAATAGAAAAAATAACAGAAACTAAAAAGAAAAACCAAAGGAATGCTCTTTTTGCATAAAAAAGACAAAGATTCAAAAATCACATAATAAATGAGATAAATCAAACTATACAACACACTGATAATCAGACTATTACAATAAATGCGAGAAAAATATTTATTAAACCAACATTATTATTATCAAAAATATGAGAATCAAAATAATATACACATAGAAAAATTAATAGAAGAAAAATTCCAGTTGCGAGTTGGGTAAAATATTTCTTTCCTATTACATCATCTACGGCTAAATTACTAGTAAAAAGAAAGTTTAATAATCGAGAAATAAGATTGTCTTTACTTTCTTTAAAATTATTCATAGGATTTATTAAAAAGATAAACATGTTTTTTATCCTGAGCAACTCACACACGCCTCCCCCACCTCTCAGGACAATGAACGAACATAGTACACGGTCTTAATTCCCTGCTCCCAGGATTTGATATAATAGCCGTAGAGTTCGGCGGGTGAAAC
>DNKW01000052.1 GCA_003488655.1 Candidatus Altimarinota bacterium
AAAACCAATGAGATTCTTCGGACGAAAAGCGAAGCGATCGTCGTGGCGGAGCTCAGAAAATGTGTGGGTTTTGCTGAGGATATGGTGCGGTATGTGAAAAATCCGGACAACGGTGGAGTAGGCCTTGCCGCGCCCCAGATCGGTGTGAACAAACGCATTATCGCCGTGAGCCTGATGCGCGATGGGGATGATGAAAACTATCGGACAATCGCGATGATAAATCCAGAAATTATAGAGCATACCGAGGAAACCGAGTCCGATAACGAGGGGTGTCTGAGTGTCCCCGGAGAACAGGGGGAGGTGAGCCGATGGAAACGGATCAAAGTTTCATATATCGATACTTCCCTTCGTTCTCAATCTATGCTTCTCTCGGGACTCGCCGCACGCATCGTCCAACACGAGGTGGATCACCTTGATGGGATTCTTTTTACGGATCGGGTGAAGAAAATAGAGAATGTGCTCGTAGGGAATTAAAATATTCATTTAACAGCAAACTGATTATGGCGGATATATATGTTCAAGATCCTGAAACAAAAAAAATTATAGGGTGCATCTCATTCTCTCCGTCTGAATTCGAAAACATCCGAAATGTTTCCCGACTTATCGGAGATGTTGGAGTCCATATTTTCAACATAGTGAGCGGGATGGACGAGTATTTCGTGGTGCAGAAAAAAGATATCCACATCATTCACTAAAAATAATTTCCTTTATGTCCGTAAAAATCCATCCTTCTTGGAAATTGGTTCTCGCAAATGAATTCGAGAAGCCGTATTGGCAAGAACTTATCTCGTTTATAGAAGGAGAGTATTCGAAGAATATCTGTTTCCCGAAGCGAGAAAATATCTTTCGTGCTTTTGATATCACCCCGTTTGACGTAGTCAAAGTTGTGATACTCGGACAGGATCCGTATCATACGCCCGGCGTTGCCATGGGGATGTGTTTCTCGGTTCCAGACGGAAGCAAGACGCAACCGAGCCTCCAGAATATTTTCAAGGAACTCGGGAGCGATGTGGGAATTACCCGTTATAATAAATCGAAAACCACTCAAAAGCGATGAGATTTGTACGAAAAGTGAAGCTATTTAGCTCCCCTCGTGGGTCAACTGAAGTGAGGCATACGAGATGGTACGATGGACGAGGAAGCGGAACTTTGAGTACAAAGATCGAGCTTTTCAGAGGTTTCTACGGATCTGACTGATTGGGCAGAACAAGGAGTCCTCCTCCTCAACAGTGTCCTCACGGTTCGTTCCCATGAGGCAGCATCGCATCATGGTGTATGATGGGAAATATTTACGGATGAAGTGATTCGATTATTGTCTGAGAAGAGGGAACATCTCGTATTTATCCTCTGGGGAAATTATGCCATCTCCAAAAAACACCTTATTGATGAGTGAAAACACTTGATAATCATTTCTCCCCATCCTTCCCCGTTTTCTGCCTACAAGGGTTTTTTTGGGAGTCGTCCGTTTTCGAGAACCAATGAATATTTGCGAAAGTGGGGAATAAAAGGAATAGAATGGTAGTTCACTTCCTCTTGACTTCCTTTCATATTTTCCTATCCTTTCCTATATATCTCCTATTTCTCCTACCTTATGTCACAAAAAACTCTTCAAGAACTCGAACAAGAAAATGCTCTTTTGAAACGACAATTGGAGGTGTGTATCCGTTTTATGCGTCGTGAAGTGGAGGAATCGATTCATAAGATATCCAAGCGAAAGGTAAATAAGATGACCGAAACGGGTCGTGATGATTTCCTGCGGGAAAATCAGGGGGCGATTATTTCCAAGTGTATTCAGGATTACTTTGGGGATCTTCTTCTTCTTAATGCTCCAAAAGAGACCATCGAGTATCTCATAAGTTCGGAAATCAGTTTCTATAACCTCTCAAAGAACCCTTTCCTCGACGGATTATCGGTTATAAGCTCCTATCACAAGATCCTCGATGTTTGGGTGGAACAGATGATCGTGAACCAATTCCGGAAATTTGCTCAGAAAAAAGGGGCGACGGTTTTGCGCGTCAATGACCCGATGGAAAAATCCCTCCACAGTGTCGTCACGAAAAAATTCATTCTCTCTCTCGGTCGTCTTTTCGGGCTTCTTCGTATGATTCGAAATGGAGAAAAGCTCTATGATTTCGGACAGACTTTCCGGGAGTATCTCGACAAATATCCGGATCTCCGCAATATGCTCCTTTCCGATCGATTCTTTCTCCTCTTCGAGAAGGTGATAGAGAGTGATGTATTCGGGGGAAAACGTCATCAAGGGAGCATCTCCCTATTGGACACAAAAAATACCCGCAAGTGGATTGCGGGCGATTTTATGGACAAGGACGGACTACTCTATCAAGTGCTAGAGTCCCAAGCGGTACTGTATTAGAGAAATGTGAAATAACTTCAATCTTCATATTCAAACCTTGCGTGCCTCGCTCTCCGTACAGGTCGTACGGTTCGCTCCGGTACTCGCTTTTCATACGAATATTATCGTTCTTTCACATTTCTGAGAAATTGTGCTCCCGGTGATTATTATAGTAACAAGCGTAGTTCATCAATCTCTCCCGGAGTAAAGTACGAAAGAAGGTGGAGAAAGTGATTCTTCTCTTCCGGTCCGATAGCTTTCGATGTGCGAATCTTGGAGGCGATGTCAGTTTCTATGAGATTATATATCATGATGTGTATTTTTTAAGAGGTTTGGTAAGTTTTTATTTTGCATCTCTGGAATCTATTAAAACATAAAATATAGAATATGTCAATAATTTTAGGTATCGATCCCGGGACGACCACTGTTGGCTTTGCTGTCATCGAGAAAATTGGGAGAAATATATCCATTCTCAACTATGGGGTTATTACGACTCCCCCGAGAATTGATATCTCTCTCAAGCTCTTCGATATAGCGAAAGACCTCGAAGACCTCATAGACATGTACCATCCGACCGTTTGCGGAATCGAGAAACTTTTTTTTCTCAAGAACCTCAAGACGGGAATCGACGTCGCTCAAGCTCGTGGCGCTATTCTCCTTATATTGCAGAGGAAATGAATCCAGATTCATGAATTTACGCCTTTGCAGGTGAAGCGGGGGATTTCCGGAAACGGAGCTGCCAAAAAAGAGCAGGTGCAGAATGCCCTGAAAATCATTTTCAAGCTTGATGCCATCCCAAAACCTGACGATGCGGCGGATGCAATAGCGATTGCCTATCTTGCGAGCTTGCAGTTGAAATCTCTGTAAAAGGCGAACTTCATATTCAAACTTTACGTTCCTCGTTCTCTACAGTCGTACGGTTCACTACGGTTAACTCCACAAGGGGGCGCTTTAGCTGCAGTTTTCACACGAATTTCATCCTTTTTCAGGAGATTCTAAACTTTTTGTAGAGTAGTTTTAGAGATTAAGAAATTTCGAGTGGATTTTTCCTCTATTTTCCCTATAATTTCCGAAACCTATTCATAATTTTTCCATATTTTGGCTATAAATATAGAATTTTCTCAGTATGGAGATGCCATTGAGGCACGGATAACCGATGGCGAGAGTCCTGGTTGCGAACTTATCAAGTGAACGAAAGGGAAAATTGGAGAACTTCTTTGAAAAAGATTGGAAAGTCTCGGTGTTCCATGTTATTGTTCATCTCAAGAGTGAAGTAACCTTACGACGAATAATCTGAAATTATTCGATGAGATTCTCGGTATTCCACCGATGAGCGAACTCCTAAAAACAAACCCAGAAGTTTATATTCCCTGAAGAGAAACAGAATCCTAATTTTTTTACAAACACATATTATTTATGCACATTACTTCCGCCGAAATCCGCTCCAAATACCTGGAATTTTTCAAATCCAAGGCCCATGCCGTTATCCCGTCCGCGTCGCTCGTTCCGGAGAACGACCCGTCGGTGCTTTTTAATACTGCCGGGATGCAACCGCTTGTACCATATCTCCTCGGAGAACGTCATCCGCTCGGGAAACGGATCGCGGATGTGCAGAAGTGCGTCCGAACCGGAGATATCGACGATGTCGGGGACGACACGCATCTGACATTCTTCGAGATGCTCGGAAACTGGTCCCTCGGAGACTATTTCAAAGCGGATTCCATCGCTTGGTCATGGGAATTCTTGACTGACAAGAAATGGCTCGGGCTTGATCCGCACATGATTTCGGTCACGGTATTCGAAGGGGATGAAAATGCTCCGCTCGATGACGAGAGTATCGCAATTTGGAAGAGTGTTTGGAAGAAGAGCGGACTCGATTTCGGAGACGAACGAATCGCGAAACTTCCTGCAGAAGACAACTGGTGGGCAGCAGGACCGACCGGGCCATGTGGACCGGACACGGAGATATTCTACTATATGGGCGAAGGACTTCCGCCAGAGGGTTCCAATAAGGGAACCGATTCCCGAATGTGGATGGAAATCTGGAACAATGTTTTCATGCAGTACAATCGCATCGACGCGAATATGCTCGTTCCGCTCCCCGCTCCGTGCGTGGATACCGGGATGGGGCTCGAACGATGCACTGTGACACTCAATCATATGAAGTCGGTCTATGAGACGGATTGTTTCGC
>DNKW01000022.1:0-5473 GCA_003488655.1 Candidatus Altimarinota bacterium
TTATAACGGAGTAGCTTCCCATTTTTCGGAGTTTGAAAGAGTAAACTTCTCTCACGAGTATCTCGTCCGATGAGAAATACAGAGTCATTGTCGGTGTCGGTGATGGAGAGGAGAGATTGTTTTGTCTTGCTCGTTTTCTTTACAAGTGCCACGATTTCTCCGGAGGCGAGTTGGATTATATCATCATAGAGAGGATTGGCTCGTGCAGTTTTCTCTGAAACAGAGTACATAAAAACTCCCGCATCGCTCGTGATAATCTTCGTATCATCATCAAGCGTATCTTTGATACTGAGTATTGTACCATCGAATACAAAGTGCATCGCTGTTCCACTTGCGAGCGAATAGAAAGACATATTTTCTCATTTCTTGAGAGCGATATATCCCTCATATATATCGAGACTTTCGGGAATGAGTATTCCTTTTGGGATTTTAAAAAGTTCTCTTGCTTCCTCTCACTCTTTTTTCATAAGTATGCTCCAATCAACATCATCCGATAGAGCATAATACAGCCCATTTGTCCGATATCCGAGCACTATCCCCCCGGTATTTGTTTCAAGCGTATCTTGGATACTTTTCTGGAGCTTGAGAGTGGCTATAGTGTCCTCTTTTTTCCTCTTTTGTTCCGTGAGAATTACTTCTTTTTTCATCATAATCATCACTTTTTTCATTTCTCTTCAGTGGAGTGTAAAGTTTTTTGTGAATGGTATATATCCCTCTCTTTTTGCCGAAACGGTATAATTTACGGCAGGGATATCGGCGAACAGACAACTTCTTTCACATCATTCATAAAGAGAATTGCTTCCAAACTCTGAAGTGAGAGTAATAGAAGTGCTTCCACTTCCATTGATGATGAATGAAACACTTCCGGTATTAGCAACGAAAAAATAATAATACACCCCGAATAACCCGGCGAAAATCAGAGTGAGTATGAGAAGAGAGAGAAGACGATTAGACATAAGCAGGGGAATAAGAGACTAAAATTTGCAAATATAGAGAAGGTGATATAATGAAGCAAGTCTAATCATAAAATCTTTTTTTGCAAATGACAAAAACCCCATTATCCAGCCTTCTTGAAAAGTTCGAATCCGGACACTCTATACCGCCGGTCGTCCTTTCGAACGAGGATGTCACGACGGTGGTAAATACTCTCAAGAAGACCCATTTTCTTGATCTCTATGATATGCGGAAACAGTATATCGATGGGGTATTTTTCTTCGAAAATGAAACGGGAACCATCAAAATCGAGCGAACTCGCGAGATTATCGAGCAGTCTTCCAAGAAATCCAGCTCTGGATATGATATCTTTATCATTGAACGAATCGATACGCTCACTCTCGCTGCGGCGAATAGTCTCCTGAAACTCTTCGAGGAGGTGCCGTCCAATATTTTAATTCTTCTTACTTCGGACAGCGGTCGCGAGGCGATGATAGAAACGCTCGCCTCGCGAGTGATATTTATCTCGTCCAATATTCATAAGAGTACTCTGGATGCGAGTATCCGTGAAAAAATAGACGCATATTTCGACGCAGGGGATTCCGCTCCGTTTCTCTCATTTCTTGCAATTTCCAAACTGGAAAAATCCGAATATCTCGGTATTCTTATCGCACTCAAGGACAGAATCCTTTCGGGAGATATACGGAACCCGGATACGATGCGCAAAATCGAATCGGGAATCATCACTCTCTCTTCCACCAATGCAAATCCGAGATGGGTGGTAGATGAGGTGGTTCTGAAAATGTAATGGCATTGCGGAAATATACTCGCAATTGACTTTCCAGACAACTTTCCTATACTCTATTTTGCACGGTTCTATTTTTCACTTCATTTGTGGCTGACAAATCGGCTAGAAAGAGTGCTACCACGTACGGAAGTTACTGCTTTTTAGATTCGATTCCGCAAAAATAGTCATGCTGATTGGGAAACCAATTGTAGCCCAGTGCTTCTTGAATGCAATTCAAGAGTGTGACCCCGCGTTACCCGAGAAGTACTGAACCGTGCTTCTCTTTTTACACTCAATGACCTCTATTTTTTATGCTCTGACATACCATTGCTCTTGCATTTCGTGGACTTTCCGTCTATCGTTGGAATAATTTCCCACGTATAGAACAGGTGTCCGCGACCGATCATATCGCTTTCTCACTCCATATCTCCATCCTTCTTGCTTCCATTATAGAAGAAGAGAAAGGGATTGTGTTTGATCGGGATTATATATTTCGAAAAGTGCTCTTTTCTTCGTTTTCCACATTCGTACATTCAGACATCAGTTCGGAAGTGAAAGACCAGGTTAAGAAAAAAAATCCGACGATATACACCGAACTCGAAAATATCGCTTATGGGATGCTTCTTTCATGGAAACTTCCCGAATGGATGAAAAAGGATATGCAGGAAATACATGACTTTTCGAAACAAGAGAATCATCCCTATCAAAAAGAGGATGATCTCATCGCTTTTTCCAAGCTCTGGGCATCATACCATGAAGCGTACTTTAGCAATGAGGTATATCTTGGTGTATATCGCCCCGCTATGAATGTGATAGAACAAAAAATGGGACAGCCGAGGTTTGATCTTTTCCGCTCATATATCAATCTCGATCCGGAGCATCAGAACGATCTGGAACGGTTCCTTTTGAGTATGCGACGTCTTCAATCAAGCTATCGCTGGAATAGTATGCGACGCAGATACCCCGTCTCTGTTATGTCGCATCTCTTTCTCACTTCCTTTATCGCATATATCATCGGAAATATAGAGGGGAAAAATAGACAGGAGATTACATATATGATGACAATCGCACTTTTTCATGATATTCCCGAGGCAATAACTGGGGATATTGTTACACCGACGAAAAAGGCAATCGAAGGATTTGAAGAACTTCTCGTGACGGTTGAAAAAGAATTGGTGGACAAATATCTTCTCGGATATATCAGAAAATATACCTTTTCCTCTGAGTATGAGAAACGTATGCTCGATCCATGGGGACAGGTGAACGGGAAGCTTGTGAAGCTTGCCGATAATTTTTCCGCCTTGTTTGAGGCCAAGATAGAAGCTTCGGTCGATGTGGAATTCGACAAAGTATATAAGGATTTGAAGAAATTTCTCCACTCTTCGCCATATCAGTCGGTGGATCACCTTTTCAAATTCTGAATTGATTATTTTGAGGACAATATCGAGGATATAGTGCGTATAAAAAAACTGTAATTCTCTAAGGATTACAGTTTTTTTACCATATATTCCCCCTCAAGAGTGTATCAGAGTTTCTCGTAATATCCTCGAACTCCCACTCAGGCGATAACCGCCATTTTCTCGATTTCCGGGTAATTTTCCCGAATAATCTCCTCGGCTCGTGCGATGAGGCGCTTCCCGAACCCCATATGCTGCCCGCTGCCATCTGATTTTTCTTCGATTCTGAGCTGGTCGCCGAATGTATGGATCTCCCGGATAATCGCGGCATTTTTGAGAACTCCAATCGGATGTTCGGTTTTTTCGAAGATAGGTGAGGGAACCCGAAGTCGGAGGAGAGAGAATACTGTCCTGTCCTTAGGATCGATCCACTGGAGAAAATATTCTTTTCCGCCACTTGCGGTATATTCCGTGACATCGAGAACGGCACTTTCCGGTTTATTCACCTTGTCGCGAATCTCCCGCGCAGAGATATCGGTACGAATTATTCCGAGTTTTTTCATGCGTTCATCGGTTACCTGACGGAGATTGGCGAGGTGTGATCCGGCAAGTATTTCTGAAGCGGGGATATCCCGGTACATTCGGTTGAGTCGCACATATTCCGGAATAAGTCCCTGAAGTTTCGCCATCAAATCCACGAGAATCTCATCATTATACGGGGTAAAACCTCCACCCCTCCAGATTCCTTCCAGTTCGGTATGGGGAGTTACTACCATCGGGTAGATTTTGAGCTCATCCGGGCGAAAATCGGGGTTTTCAAATACTGTCCGCAGACTTTCTATGTCTTTTTCCGGAGTGCTTCCGAGAAGGTTCGGCATCATATGAGCAACTATTTTGAATCCCGCATCTTTGAGAATCTTCGTTGCGACAATGGATTCACGGTTTCCATGCCCCCTTTTACTGATGGTATTGATAGCGTCATCCGTGGATTGGTACCCGATTTCGACTCGGGTTACCCCATATCGCCTGAGTCGGAAGATTTCGAGATTATGAAGCTCATCCGGTCGGGTTTCTACGGCGATTCCGATAACTCGGCTTTCGGCCGTTTCATTACGTTTCTTTGCTTCCTCCAACGTGGCGGATTTTTGTATCTGAAAATCCGGAGATATCTCAAAACTCGCAAATTTCTCCCCACTCATCTCGGTTTTGAGGAGATTTTTTCGAAGTTCGGAGTAGGTAGTATGGGCATCGTAGATATCCCGGATATATGATTCCTGATAGAGGAGGGGATAGACACTCCATGTTCCCCCGATGATGCGGATGTCACACTTCTCTATCCGGTGTCCGGTGATTTCGAGCGATCGAAGCCGGTTCCATATCTGACGGATCGGGTCGAATTCATTGAGCTCCGCCCGCATAACCGCCGGTTCGTTCGGGACATAGCTCTTCGGCAGTCCTTCATAGCTCGGACAGTAGACGCACTTTCCCGGACATCCCCACGGTTTCGTGAGGATGGATATGACCGAAACTCCCGACAGACTCCGAACCGCCCGTTTTCTCAGGAGCTTCCAAACCCTCGGATCGTACTTCAAAATACCCTCATGGATGAGAGTATTATACCTATCGAGGAACACTATCCCCGGAATCGCTTGAGAGAGTTTGTATTCCGCGTAGATATCGTTCTTGAACTTGTGAAACTGCTCCTTGGTCGTGATTTCCGGATGACTGGAGAGTTCGGTGAGAATGCGGGCGGTGATATTGGTCAATGAAGAATAAAAGATTAAGGATTACAGAGATGTGTAAGAACGATAGGATTCTTATGAAAAATGAAGCTATAGCTCCCCCTTGTGGGGTTACCGGAATGAACCGTACGATTGTACGGAGAACGAGGAAACGGAGATTTAAACTCAAAGAACGAGTTTTTCCGAGAGTTCCCTATATCTTCATAATCTCCTCCTCCTTGTGTTTCGTCATCTTATCAACAAGTACAATCGCTTCGTCGATTTTCTTTTGAAGTTCATTTTCTTGCTGTTTTACCATATCTTCGCCAACACTCTCGTCCTGATTTTTAATCTTCTTGAGGTAATCCTGACGAACATTTCGAATAGCTACTTTTCCATCTTCGGCGAGGCGTTTCGCGAGTTTCGCGAGATCCCGTCGACGTTCCTCGGTGAGAGCGGGAATTCGGATAAGTACCGATTCTCCGTTGTCCTGAGGATTCAGGCCTATATTCGCATCGTTAATGGCTTTGGAGATATCGCGAAGCACGGATTTGTCCCAGGGTTGGATGGAAATAGTTTGTGCGTCGAGCGTTCCGACCGACGCGACATTTCGGAGCGGTTGAGCGGAACCGTAG
>DNKW01000022.1:5634-12588 GCA_003488655.1 Candidatus Altimarinota bacterium
TCATCATGGAGATGTTGTTCTGCTTTCTTGAGATCAGATTCGAGAGTGTGTAACATAAAAGAAATGAATAAAGATTAAAAATAAGTCCGTCATCCTCGGGCGCCTGTGCCCATAGAGGTATGACCCGGGGATCCAGCCTCACAAAAGTGCATATTTTAATTGGATCCCCGTATTCGCGAGGATGACGAGGTGCTTTGATTTTTTGCAGAATTTTCAACTTTTCGCTCCATGAGTATATCCATTTTCCGCTATAAGAAAAGATTTTTTTGACAAAAAAGCGAAAAAATATACAATCACCCGTGTGTGTAGCTTATTTATCTTAATCTTCCTGATTTATGAATACAAAAAGTCTTCTTGGGATAGCTCTTTTCCTTGTAACTACTCAAGCTTTTGCCGCAGTAGGTGATTACAAAGAAACTGCCTGTACTGCCGAATATTTCACGGCAAATAGTTGTAGTGCCTGTTTTGACGGTGCAGCTCTTGCAAATGGCGATCAGATAAACGGTCTCTATGATACTTGGACCAATAAGAACGCTAACGAACAACTCATATATAAAGATGAACAAACTCTTCCTGAGATGGTTCCACTTTCATCAGGAACGGTATTTACCGCCAATCCTCTTGACTCTACAGCCTTCTGGAAATATGGAACTCAGGTAATCTGGACAGATAGTGCCACTGGGACTGGAAAACAGGAATTCATGCTCGATGCCGGGAAATCCGTACAGTTTCTCGAAGCGGATCTCGGAGCCTCATACACGCTTATCTCCACCGATAAAGCAGAAGGGGAAATAGTCGGAGTTCTCAAATTCCCAATCAGCTACCATAATGTCGATGCTGACGGAAATGAAGGAGGAAAAGAGACTCATATCGAGTGTGTGTCTTATACTGCAAAAGTTGCTACTACTGCCGTCGCTGTTCCTGTCGAGATTGTAGAACCTACGGCTCCTGCGCCAGAGAAGATGACAACAGTGAAAACTGGTCCGGAATCTCTTATCCTTATGACCCTTGCTCTTCTCATCGCTGCGGGATTCATAGTGGTACGAAATCGAAAGGCATAAAAGAAATATGAAATAACTTCAATATTCATACTCAAACTTTACGTTCCTCTGACCCACGAGGGGAACTAAATAGCTTCATCGTACACTCGTACGTCTCGCTTCAGTACGCAGTTTTCATATGAATATTATCGTTCTTTCATATTTAGATTAGATTATATTCATACATAAAAAGAGCTCTCAGGGCTCTTTTTATGTATGAATATTTCATTTTTTGCATTATTTTAAAAAATAGGATATGATAGAAGAGAAATATATTTATAACTTTCTATTTATGCGTAATTTCAGACTCTTCCTTTTTGCTTATTCGACTCGTACGAGTACGATAAAACATTATCTAGCGGAAAAATCCGGAAAGATGACAGGAGAAGAAATTGAGAGTGTTGATAAAAATGTGTCAAGTGTGCTCAGTGAAACAAAAACTTCATTGAAGATTATTAAAAGATCAGTTAATGGAGCCGATGCAGTGGAACTCGATAAGCTTGATCGTCTTCTGGAACGGGCAGATAGGGAGAATTCCTCTGAAAAAGAGAAAATTCTCAGACTTATTACTACTGCCTTGAATGACCGCAAAGTTTCAGATATAGACAAGAAATCTTTGAATAATTTAAAAATGAAATACGAAAAAGACTATGTTGTGGCAGATACCAAAAAAGAGGCAGTTGTCAGTGTTATCAAAACTGAAACAAAACAAGAAGTTACCGAGGCAAAAAAAACGGTACATACCGCCGTTTTTAAAAAAATTATTAGAGCACCCTCCGATCTTCTTGTAAATGGAGACGAAATTAATGATAAAGATTCAGCAAAATCTCTTGAGGCACGCATTCGTTTTCTCTCTAACCTCGACCACGGTAACGAGGGATTCTATAGTCCAAAAGTGGAGAAAACCAATAAAATTTGGGGATCTGGAAATCAGAAGTATATTCTATGAGAAATGCAGGCATATCAAGTATTTAAACGAGAAATTTACAATGGAAAAGATCTGACGAACCTTCTTAACAGGTTCCATGTTGCAGAGGACTGGTCTACCGAATCCGCGAGAAATAAGATGAATGAAGATCTTCAAAAAAACTTGATATCCAGAGCAGATATGATTGCCACTCTCGGAGGTATAGTTCTTCAAAATCCTGACGCTCGTAGCGGTCTTGTTTCTGTCATCCGTTGAACGGAACAGCAATATCTCGATGAAATTATGCAGAATCGAGAGGCTTTATCGAAAATCAAAACGGCAATTGATGCGGATACAAGTGGCTGACTTCTTGATAAGATTCTCGCCATCGGGTTAGGATGATTTGTTAAACTTCCGCTCTGACTTATGCGTGTTGCTATTGAGAAGCGAGAAATGGACGTCGGACAAAAGGAGAAAAAAGATGAAAAAGCTTCGGAAAAAACAAGTGGATCAAACACAGAAGTCAAGGGTGGACATCCCATTTCCACGCTTCTTTTCGCAAATGACAGCCATAATAAAAACATTACATTAAAGGCACGTATTTTAGAACTGGTAGTGGAAGCAAATATCGATGATCGAGAGAGTCTTATTATAAAAAGTACACAAGATCATATTAAAAGCGTAGACACTTTCGCTCAGGAAGGGAAGATAATCACTGTTCCGAAAGATATGAATCTTTCGTCTTATGCACACGGTCTTATAGAGTATTACAATATTAATAAACTCTACGATAAAGGTACTCTTTCAGAAAATTATTATAATGCTCTCACTGATGCGATTGCTCGTGATCACATGATTGATCTTGCAAATAAAAATCTCGGATGGGGACTGAAATGAGGTCAATTTGGAGTGAGCTTCCTCGGTCCATTCGTAGGGGTGACTTTTGAACACATAGGGACAGAGATAAAAAAAGTAAAAGATGCCGGTGGTGCGATAGCAGGAGAACGAATGGCAAACAAAAAAATGATGGGAACCGCTCAAGAAATCGGAATCACAGAAACAATCGATAAAGAATCCGGAAACAGAACGTACGTGCTTCCATATCCTTTGACGAAGCCTCTCTCTGAAGATGTAAAGAATCTTATGCAGACAGGAGTGGAGATACAAGAAATGGGAGGAAATGTTATTATTATATCAAAAGCTCCATTGAGTTTTATGAAAACGAGTGGATTCGATTCGGATGGTAATATCGAAGAAACATTGGTGGTTACAAATCAGAACAAAGAGGATGCCTCGATACTAAAAACTCCTACCGAACAAGAAAAGGCAGATGTTCGTGAAGTGCGAAATATAACTTTCCCAAAAGCGCTTGCCGGTTCGATCTATATGATGAGTCGTCATAAAGGAGGAAAAGACGCAGCTATGAATATAAAATTGGAATCACTGTTTAAGACATTCGAAACCATGCTTCAACAGACGGGAAACATGGATTATGAGGAGGCTTATACTACGCTTATTGCCATGTCGAAAAAAAGTAGCGTTGCGAAACAACTGCTCACATTTATAAATAAGGATTGATCTAATAAAAAAGAAGTGCTCCAAGCTATCAATACCTATACATACGGAGGAGTGGGAAAAAATACGAAACAAAATATGGATCAGAAACATTACCGAAAAAATCGTGTAGGTACACTGGGTGCGGAAAATAGGTTTTCTCAAGAAAGCATAAATACCGGTGCTGAAGCGTTCTTTGTTCGGGAATCAATCCATACTCCCAAGAAAATAAGCGATATTCTTCCATGACAGGCTTTCGGAGTGGATATATTTGCAACCCCATCCGATGGAAAACATCGTATCGATAAGTTCGATGGATCAGTTGAGGTGGGAGGAAGTCTCTATATTGATGGAGTGAACGGTGCCATTATGAACGGTAGCCAAAAAAACTTCATCATACAAAATCATAAATCCGAGATACAAAAGAACTTACAGGAGCTCAATCGATACTTGAATAACGATGCGCTGAAACTTACAGAAGAAGAATATGTAGATATGCTCCAAACAGGAAAAGATCCGGCCAAACTCATACAGGCGGGATATGAAATGACAAAAAAACCTCGCTTTTTTGAGGCACGTGCCATGATTAATGGGAATGTGTGTATGAATAAAGTTCAGGGAATAGCATTTCCTGCCTTTAAAAATATTCCTTCTCCTGTAGTGCCTCAGTATGCAAGTACCGCAACAGGAACGGTGAATAACATAGTGGCGGTTACATGGCAAGTCGATCCATATATACCACTTAATGCGAATGCTGGTGCCGGTGGTGCAGGAGGAGCTCCAGGAGCTCCGGCCGCTAATACCGCCGGAAATGCCGGTATTGCAAATGGGGTTATAAATCCTATTACCTGATTGCCATTCTAATAATTCCATTAATCTTCATAGTACTTATGAATAAAATATTTATTATTGTTTTTATAGTATTCTTTCTCGTTTTCTGAGGTATGTATTATTTTTTGCATATCTGAGAATCTCCCCTCTGAGATGAAACGAACTATAAAAAAGGCGATACCGCTACGATGTCATGATCAGAAAAGAATATCGAATTTCCCATTTTTTAGCCTAAAAACAGGAGAGAATAGAGTATTTGATTTGACAAAAAATTTATTTATGTAATATAGAATATCTGTGTCAATTATTATGTAATCTCATGTTATATATGAAGTGTGTTTTTTCTGATAATATGAAAAAAATAAATAGATTATTTCTATTGACTGTTTTCTTCTCGATTTTTCTTCCTCAGGCAACATATGCCACTCTGGTAAACGAATCTTGTACCACAGGGATATATGCGAACGATTACGCACTCACTCCTTCTTGTAGCAGTTGTGGGTATATTTCACGTTTCTATATCAATACCGTATTTGATACTTGGGATTGGTATCATAATTTGGATGGCGCGGAAAAAATGATATCCGGTTCGAGTTTCTGAAATATCGTTGCCTTGAATGGGTCGAATTTAACCGTCGGACAACAACCTTTTTTGACGTCCAATACTTTTCCTGCAGGAGTCGGAACAAACGGAAGAAATGAAGCGCTGGTGTTTGTCGGTAAAAATTTGCGCTTTTCTACTCCCGTAGCAACGAGAGCTACTCCGATCGGACAAGTGGAATATACGGTTCGATCAGCCAATGTCATACCAAACGGTAATTTTTCCGCGACCGTTCCATGGTCATATAATCTTGGTTCCGAAGTAGTAGATATAAACGGCGTAACCAGTATGAATGCAAATCTTATTAATCTGGGAGTTTCAACAAAGAGCATTGATACGGCAAATGTTATCGCACATAAACAGTGTTATGTCTTTCTCGGTGCGTGGTGCGGAGATGGAGTCCTCGATGCGGGGAATGAAACTTGTGATTTTGCCGATACGACCCAAACTTGATGGGGGGTGAATGGATGTAACGCGTCTTGTCAGGCTATACCAGGCGGTGGGGGAGGTGTTTCTTGTGTCCCATGAACAACTGTCTGAGTACAAGCTTCTTCTATAACTGTGGCTACTGCCGGACTCTGTCCCGTAGGTCAAGCGGTTGGAGGATTTGCTTCCGTAGCGGTAGGTCTTACGACAAATTATACTTGGTCTTGTAACGGATCTCCTGTCGGCGGTGCTTGTGCTGCAAGCTATACTTCCGGTGGTGGTGGCGGATGAGGATGAGGATGAGGAGGTGGTGGTGGTGGTGGATGAGGATGAGGAGGTGGAACACCACCCCCTTCCGGATGATCTCTCACTATTCCTGGTTCTAGCAGTTATTGCGGAAACGGTGCTGTGGAGCGACCGAATGCCGCAGGTCAATATGAGAACTGCGATACTACTGCCGCATGGTGCGTGAGTTGTAATATCGTCTCGACAAACCCCGGTTCTGTTCTTCCCGGACAACTCACTATCACTACTCCGGGAAGTTCCTCGATAGGCATTAATTCATATAAATTGATTATCTGAAACCAGGTTCCTGTTTTTTCCGTCGGGGATATAGTCGCTTTCGAAACGAATAATCCGATGTATCTGAACGGTATACCAACCACTATTACAAATCATTCTTCTCTTCTTGGTGGCACTACCGTGTCAAAGACTATCAATAATGTTGGAGTGGGAGGAGTTATCCGTTTTAAAACAAGCGAAACTCCAGAAGTGCGAGACGGATCTGGAAATATTATCGTTCCATGGACTATTACCTACAGGGAGGATAACTTTCCACCATCCACCATTCTCTTTCAGTGATCGGAACTCCAAGCATTTGAAGGAAATACGAATAATATTTCTGGAAGCTATGAAGATACTGTTACAGTAAATCCCACCTACAGAAGTCAGGGATTCTATGCAAGTCTTCAATATCTGGAATCTCCTTTCGATATCCGTATCTCGCTTCCTATTATAGCAAATATTGCGGGAGGAAGTGCCTTTATAGGCAGTGCTCTCGGGAATAGTGTCGACATAGTAGTACAAACTTTCTTCAATAATCTTCGAAGTGGAAACTTCACGACGAGTACTGTGAATGTGGCGTCATCCTATGCGCTTTCCAGCGCTACAAATAGCGTATCTAATGACGGGGTGCTTTCTCAAGTCATTTCATCGGGAAGTACTGCAGAGATAGGAAATATCACACAATCATCATTGAATACTTCTGGAATATATACTGTTACCAGCCTCGTCTCCGAACTTGAAATCGACTCGAAATCAATACCGTTGAGCGATGCTGTAAATATTCGAGTGTTCAAAGATGGAGATGTATCTATCGATGGAAATCTCGATCTCACCGGAGTAAAAACCGTGATTGTAGAGAACGGAAACCTCATTATTAACTCGGACATTCGCTATAATGATAGTGTTTCAAGTTTTGCGTGGATTATCAAAAATGGAAATATTATCGTCGCTGATACCGTACAAGAGATTGCCGGAGTCTATGTCACTCTTGCTGGTTCTATAACAAGTAATAATATGAGCACTCCGAACCG
>DNKW01000022.1:12766-13004 GCA_003488655.1 Candidatus Altimarinota bacterium
CTCAATGTCGGAGTGGTGGTGAATTATTCCAATCGATCCATCATGTACCCGCCTCCATTTCTCGCAAGATTTCTTGAACAGTATTCCCTTCAAAGGGTGGCACGATAAAAAATTTGACAAAATTTTTTAAAAAAGTATAAATACGAAGTTAATAATATTTTTTCAACTATAGATATATGAACGGAAATTATTTACCATCCTCAGCTACTGACCCTACCCATGTACTGACTCACGAACA